>CAMZAC010000099.1 GCA_947304085.1 uncultured Alphaproteobacteria bacterium | reverse complement strand
GTTTTTAATATATGTTGTTTCTTATTTTTTTTTGGTTCTTTGCCTGCGTTATTCTGTTGCATAATCGCCCCCCACACACAATTATTTTATAGCACTTTCAAAATCTGATTCAGACCAAATTGTTATCCCAAGTTTTTCAGCATCTGTCAATTTAGAGCCTGCAGATACACCAGCAATCACGATATCTGTCTTGGCAGATACACTAGACTGGGGTTTTGCACCCATACGTTCCAGAATTGCTTTGGCTTCGTCCCGTGTATATTTTTCCAGTGTCCCGGTCAATACAACACGTTTACCATTTAATAAATTATTTTCAATAACAACTACTTCTGGATTTTTTACTGTGATTTGTTTCAATAAATTATCCAGCGCAGTCACAGAATGATAATCAGAAAAGAAAGATACTATTTCACGCGCCATAGTGTCACCAATACCATCAATTTCAATCAATCGTTCGGTTGATGCGTTTCGCAAAGCATCTAAAGATTTAAAATCACGTGCCAATATTTTAGCAGTCACTTCACCAACATCCGGCACACCAATCGCGTAAATCAGACGATGTAAATCTACATTACGTGCACGTTCAATTGATTCAGATAATTTTGAAACCGATTTATCGCCAAAACCATCAAGCGAACGCATTTCATCACCATGACGTTCAATAATGGTGAATATGTCCGCCGCCTGCTTTATCCAACCAAGACGGGTAAATAATTCGATTTGTTTTTCACCCAAACCTTCTATATCAAACGCATGACGTGATACAAAATGTTCCAATTCACCACGTATTTGTGCAGGACAAGACAACGAATTCACACATCTACGAGCAACTGCACCCGATTCCTGAATCACAGCACCGCCACACACAGGGCAAACAGTTGGAAATACAAATGGCGCAGAATTTTCAGTACTTTCAGCAACACCGACAATTTGCGGAATAACATCACCAGCACGTTGAACGATAACTTTGTCACCAATTTTAACATTTAAACGCACAATTTCATCTGCATTATGTAATGTCGCACGCGAAACCAAAACCCCACCAATATTTATAGGTTCCAATTCTGCGACAGGTGTCAAAACCCCAGTACGTCCAACCTGAACAGTAATATCGTTTAATTTTGTTATACCACGTGCCGCAGGGAATTTATAAGCAATTTCCCAACGCGGACTATTCGCGCGCGCGCCCATTTTTTCCTGAACAGCTATTGAATCAACCTTTATTACCAGACCGTCAATATCAAAAGGTATTTCATCACGATGCAACATTATTTCATTATACCAATTTTGCACCCCGGAAACAGAATCTGCACATTTTGCCCATCTGGCAGTAGTTTTGAACCCCCAAGATTCCAGCCGTTCAAAGTATTCAGATTGCGTATTCCAATTTTTTGACGATACTTCGCCATAGGTATAACCAAAAGCACTCAACTTTCGTGACGCAGTTATCGCAGGATTTAATTGACGAAGTGAACCTGCGGCAGCATTACGTGGATTTGCAAATTTTTTTTCTGAGCTTTCATTTAATGCAATAAAATCTGCACGCGCCATATAAACTTCACCACGAACTTCTAATACATCGGGAAAATCACCAGACAATTTTTTGGGTATATCAGATATAGTGCGCAAATTTGCGGTGATGTCTTCGCCAATAATACCGCTGCCCCGCGTCAAGCCACGAACAAAGATTCCGTTTTCATAACGTGCAGAAAAAGACAGACCATCAACCTTTAATTCAATAAAAACATGCTTATCTGATAACTTGTTAAACCAATCTGAAAATTCAGATTCATTAAAAACATCTGATATTGACAACATTGGTATAGTATGCGGGTATGATTTGAATTTATCAGAAACTGCTGCGCCAACATGTGAAGAATAGCCATTTACCGCTAACTCTGGATATTCCGCTTCAATTTCCAGAACACGATTTTTAGCATCATCATATGTTGCATCATCAACGACCGGCGCATCATTTTGGTGATATGCGATATCCCATGCATTTAATTTTTTCATTAAATCTGCGTGTTCTGAACGGATAAAAAGATCTGCTATTTTTGCCATATATAAATTATAGAAAATCCGCAAATTTTGTGCAAGCGTTTAATAAAAAACACCACCCGTTTAGGTGGTGTTTCCAAGCTTGTATAATCAAAATCATCTGCCTTTGTCACGCATCTGGCTGTCATACGCATTGAAAAAGGCTTTCTTTATTAATTCATGGCTTAAATCGGTTTTTGTGTGTATTAATTCGTAATATTCGCTCCAACTGTCAGAAGATTCAAATTGCGCGCCTTCATTTGCAAAAGCAATAACAATTTCGTTGATACGACGTTGTTTTTCAAATACATCTTTGATGTCAACGGTCGCCAAAATATCATCTCTGGTTATAATTGTTGTATTCATCATTCTATCGCCTCTTTCGGTATATTGTGAATTCGAAACTTCAACGTCTTTTGCAGCTTATCTGTTTTTATCTCTCTTGCCTATGTGGTTGCTGCGCAACATTTCTAATTGTTTATTATAGGCATTAGAATAAGCTTTATAAGATCGGAAGAACACACGTCTGAACTCCAGTCACTCTCTACTATCTCGTATGC
>CAMZAC010000098.1 GCA_947304085.1 uncultured Alphaproteobacteria bacterium | reverse complement strand
CTTTGAACAACAAAAACTATATGTAAGCACCCTGAATGACAAAGATGCCTTGTTTATGTTCTATAACTATATGCAAAAGGAAGTCATTATTCCTTTGATAAAACAATTACGCACGCAAAAAATATCACAAATTACCGACCAAGAAATATTCTCGTACATATTTAAAAGGTACCAATTACCAACAGATTCTGATAACGCTATAAAACAGAGGGCAACAATAACAAAACATGCTGAAATTAATAAGACTGTTGCAGCAAAAATACATTATATCTGTAAAGCAACTGGTGCTGGTTCTCGCAGGGGACGGTTATGGGAATATTTGATTGCAATTGGAAAAATCAAACCAACCTGGTTTACAAAGTATAATCTAGATGATTTTTCTACCCTGATAAGTAAATATATTGAAAACAAACAAAAAACAAACCCAAAGGCCAGCTTTGACAGCCTATTTGTTCAAAAAGATAAAAAATCTTTCACAACAAATATTAATGCGCTTGATGACTTTATAAGTTTTTGCGACAAACAACAAACAAGTTATCAAATAAAAGCTGATTTGACAAAGGAACTTGATAATATTTTACAAGTCCTTGGTGGTGAATACAAATTTGAACCAACACAGCAGCAGATAACGTTCTGTCAGAATATGATTAAGACCGAAGAGGCTTTTGTGCTTGATAAACAACAATCTGGCGAATCAACAAAAGTTATAAATTATAATCATGTTTTGATAAAAGAAAATCTGATAAAAGGGTACAGAGCCTACAAAGACTACCAGCAATACAAGTTTTTACTATTACAGGCTTATGATGATTACATAAAAGCATTGGAAGCAATTCCGGGGACGGAAGAAAAAATTCAAACAGTAAAACAAAGTAAAATAAATATTATCAACAGCTTTGATAATCAAAAAAGTTATTAATCATTGTTGCGTATGTTTTGTTTTAATACTATCTAAGTAGTCAAATACATACTCGAATATCGTGTCTAATACAACATCATAATATCCGCGTCTGGTCAAAGATTTGTTTAATTTTGAAAAAAACCATTTGGTTTCAACCCAATACGTGTCTTCCCAATCAATAACTGCAACAATATTAAAATTTGAATCCAGCAAAAAGTTGGTTGCCAAATCAGCATGTGCCCATCCACGACTAAAATCTGGCTTTTCATTTGGGATTACTTTAAATTTACGTAGTTCTTCTGGATCAGATTGTGAAATTATCCATATGAAATCCGCCAACTGTTTTGCAATTTTCTTGCAATTCGCCACACTAATTTTATCAGGATTAAAATCTGTAATTTGTTTACCGCTGACATACTCAAATTTTCGAATTATTAAACCATCCCAATCGATTAATTCCATTTTTGGTATATATATCGGCGACACTTTTCGAAATGCATCAACGACATTTTTTTCCATGATTGATACACGTTTAACAAAACTTCTATCTCTTGATGCAAAAGGAAATTTAAACACGTATTTTTTATCTAAAATTATCACAACATTTTTCCACCCACGACCATATGCTGTTCTTATTCTGCACTTTTTACCTTTGGCATAATTTTGTTTTACAAAACGTATATAGCGCACGATTTCAGGGTGCATAACACGAATACAGATTTTGTTAATAAAATCTTGAAAGGGTTTTGTCCAAATATTTATTTTTCTAAATATTTTCTTCATTGTTATTATTTCCACATGTTGGATATAATACGACCATATTTTTGAAATATCAACAATCTTTTATAAATGGCTTTTGCATAACAAATTTTTGTTATGCAAATAACCCATCAAGACACATCTTAGCAAATCTTGGTTTGTTTAGCTCAAACCATTTGATTAGTTTAGCCGGCGACATATTTGAATATAAATTACTTTGATACGTTTGTCCGTTTTTAACAGTTTTTATCGTCCCACTTGGTAATTCTGAACGCCCAATACAAGAAGATAAATATACAAAACATTCGTCATTATCACCCAAATGTTCAACCGCTAATTGACGTGCATATAAATTCAGGGTCAAATCTGCCTTGGTTCCATCTTTGGTCCAAGGCGAACCACCGCCAATCGGTGCAGCAGTTGAATAAAAATCACATGCTAATTTACGACCTGTTATACCACAATCTGCAATTGACGAATGATACTTGTATATACCTGTTCCATTTACAATTATGTTTTTTGGTTTTTGTCCCAAAGTTAAAACAATCAAATCATTTATATCAACACTTGACAACATAGGCACCGCAACAATCGCAGTTTCTATGTCGCCGTTATCTGATATTGTTATTTGTGTTTTAATATCCAATCCAAGATTATCTGATTTTCGTGCCAGTTCGTATATTGCTTTGTTTAATTTTCGTGCCAAATATAATTCACGATTTATCAAGCCTTCGCCCCGACACGCATAGCCAACAAAAACACCTTGATCGCCCCAACCATTGTGTTCTACTCCACAAGTTATATCTGGCGATTGCACACCAACCAAATTGATTACCTTTATTTTGTTTATATTGATGGCATAATCACCCCAAATTGAATTATACCGCTCGTCATAACCGATTTCACGCAAGGCATCTTTGACATATTTTTCCATATTTGATATATCAACT
>CAMZAC010000097.1 GCA_947304085.1 uncultured Alphaproteobacteria bacterium | reverse complement strand
GTTTGTATTATTTTCAATAAAAATATTTTTGTTTTGACATAGCCTATCAAAATATTTTATTATTCTTGTTAAGTATATGATATCATATATCAGAGAGGAAAAAGGTTATCACTATGAAAAAGTTCATTTTATCAGCAGGAATGATATTGTTATTCGCACAAAATGCATATTCTAACGAATATCTAGACTATAGTTATGATGAAATTCAGACTGTATACAACGAGGTCCCAGTCCAATCTTATTACGCGTATCCTAACGACCCAAACTTCATCCCTGAAACAGAGTTTATGAATATGGATGACGAAATGGATTACGATCAAATGATTTACGATGTTCGTAGCAACGAAGTTCACACGCATCCTGGTGTTGATTTTACGGAACGTCCCACCGTTATTTGTCGTGATTTTAATTGCACCCAGTTAAATAACCGCATAACACGGACTTTTCTGTTTAATAGTTTGGCGAATATGTTTATGACAAATGCTCATTCCAGATTATATATATGCGAAGCAGATCCTTTTTCTCGCAGTTGTCTGCAATCTGGGATATCCTTCCCGGTTCGCGCAGGCATCGCAAACGCTTTGGTAAAGATACCAAAGGCTACAATATCACAAGTTAGCCTTTCCACAGGACTGTCACGCGCAACTGTCACCATGACGTATGAATTTATTGTGAACGGAATACAACGTATGTGCGAACCTACTATCATAAATATCTCTGTTCCAAATAATTCACAAGCAACTCTTACCAATCGTGAATTCGCTTGTAATCTAACAAGTGATGGTATGTCAAACGTATCTTTATTATTAAACATTGATTATATAGATTTAGATTACGGTTTGATTGGCGGATATTATTCTCTGGGAATGCAAGGGCCAACTATGGGCAGTCGCACAGGGTATCTTGTTTTTAAAACAGAATTTACTACAAAAGGTATGCGTTTTCGCGCCGCTACATATAAAAATGCAGAAATGAAAAAATATACAGGACAATCAATACAGCCCGGAGAATATGCAGTTGACGCTTTGGACGATTAAAAACAAATGAATAAAAATGTTCTTGTTATTGATGACGACAAAATGTTGCGTGATGCGTTAGCAAAAGGATTGCGCAAAAATGATTTTAATATTTTATTGGCAGATTCTGCAGAAGCTGCTCACGAGGTGTTGAATCGTGTATCTGTTGATGCAATCGTTTTGGACCGAATGATGTCCGGACTTGACGGTTTAAGTTTTCTTAAACAAATAAGATTAAAAGGAAACGATACACCTGTAATTATGTTAACAGCGTTATCTGGACCAGATAATGCAATAGACGGTCTTTCTGGCGGCGCAGATGATTATATGACTAAACCTTTTCAACTGCAAGAATTAGTATTACGATTAAACAATATTATTACACGCAAAAACAACTACGATTACCAGAACACATTGCCGAACAATTTGATTTATGTCGATAACGAATTCTTTGTAAAATCAGATATTAACGGAACAAAAAAATTATTGGCTTTGTCAAACGAAGAAAAAAAACTTCTGTACAATCTAACTAATCCGATAGGAAACATTGTTCCTGCAACCCCAATGGTTGCAAAACGCTTGCGTAATAAAATAAATAGTGTATTATCAGACATGGATATTATAACTGTTCGTGGTATAGGTTATAAAATGGTAATAACAAAACGGTAATATAATGAGATTGATACCTCGTAGCTTTTTATGGCGCACAATTTTGATGGTATTATTACCATTGGTTGTTGCTCTTTTAATTGTCGCAAATGCTTTTTTTGGTAATCATTGGCACCGTGTTCATTCAACTTTGGCGCGAACATTGTCTGGTGAAATAACCACAATGATGCATTTTATAGATAAAAATGATGATGCCTCTGTAAAAATGTTGGCACACGATATCGGTATAAATGTCACAATAAACAACAAATTAAACAGACCTGCCAAAAACGACAATAATTCCAGAGAAGCAGGAAAGTTAGCAAAGGAATTGCAAAACAGATTAAAACAACCCGCAAACATATATGTAGATCGTGCAAACCGTTTATTGTTTGTTGATATTCCCACAAAAGATGGAAAAATAGCTACTTTTGGGACCACAATGTATAGAATTTATTCAACCAGTACAGAGGTATTTTTAATTTGGTTGATTGGTTCTATTTTGATTGTATCCATATTAGTATCACCATTTATTATTTTTCATACCCGTAGCATTCGTCGTATTGCCAAAGCAGCTAATAAATTTGGACGTGGCATGGACGTCCCTGGATTTCAACCAACCGGTTCCGCAGAAATAAGGGAAGCTGCAGCTGCTATGATTACAATGAAAGAGCGTTTAAACAGATACAACAAAACCAGAACAGATATGTTAAATGCTGTTGGACACGATTTAAAAACACCTTTGACCCGTATGCGTTTAGCTGTTGAAACAGATTCTGCAAGCAAAGACGATTTATTACATAATATAGATCGCATGTCAGAAATGATAAACGGCTATTTGGCCTTTGCGCGTGGTGAAATGCCAGAAATAGAACAAGCAACTGAATTACCCGCAACTATAACAAGAATTGCACGCGATGCTGCTCCGGATAAAAACAATATATTAGATTTTCC
>CAMZAC010000096.1 GCA_947304085.1 uncultured Alphaproteobacteria bacterium | reverse complement strand
TATTGTGGCATATTATGAAGATATACTCGCATTACGGTTTTAATGATTTTGTTGTTTTATGCGGTTACAAACAAGAACATATAAAACGTTGGTTTGTGGACTATTATATAAATAACAGCGATATCACAGTTGATTTATCAACTAATAACGTTCAAATACATAAAACTACAAGTGAACCATGGCAAGTGACTTTATTAGATACAGGTGTTGATACTTTAACGGGTTCTCGTGTTAAAAAAGCAGCAAAATACATTGATAATCAGCCGTTTATGTTAACTTATGGTGATGGTGTTTCTGATGTTGATATAAATAAATTGATAGAAACACATAAAAAATCTGGCAATTATGCAACTATGACATCAATACAACCTGCTGGTCGTTTTGGTGTTTTGGTTTTTGGTGAAGGTGGTAAAATTATAGAGTTTAAAGAAAAACCACAAGGTGAAGGTCAATGGATAAATGGTGGTTTCTTTGTATGTGAACCGCAGGTTTTAGATTATATCCCTGATAATAAAAATGTTATGTGGGAAGCCGAACCATTAGAAGGTATTATGAAAGACGGAAAATTGGGTGCTTATATACACACAGGTTTCTGGCAGCCAATGGATATGCTGCGTGACAAAGAAAAATTAAATAATTTATGGGATGAAAATAAAGCCCCGTGGAAATTGTGGCAAGACAAAGGAAATCAAAGATGAAACAGGAAGTGTTATTAACGGGGGGAAGTGGTTTTATTGGTTCTTGTGTGACAGACGAATTGTTAAAACGTGGATATGTTATTCACTCTGTTTCTATTGATGATTCGTTTTTGAAACACCAAAATCTGATAACACACAATGTGAATTTATTAAATTCTGATGATTTAAAAGATTTTATGTCAAAAAACAAATTTAAAAATATGATTCATTTGGCGTGGTATACAGGTAAGGGTTGTCATGGTTCAAATTTGAATATGGATTGGGCTGCTGCAACTATAAATTTGTTAAAAACATTTAAAGAAAACGGTGGCGAAAGATTTTTAGGCGCAGGTTCTGTGTCTGAATATGCGTTTGAATATGGTTTTTTACGCGAAGATAAAACGCCATTAACATCACCATCTTTGTATGGTCAAGCAAAAGCAGCCGTGTATAATATGGGTAAGATTTTTTGTAAATCTAATGATATAGACTTTAAATGGGCAAGAATTTTCAATTTGTATGGACCAAAAGAAAAATCTTCTCGTCTGATGCCATCTGTGATTTGTTCTGCATTGCGTGATGAAGATATTAAAGTTAGCACATGTACAAAACAACAAGACTATTTGCATGTTTTTGATACAGCGCGTGGAATTGTTGATTTGTTTGAAAGTGATGTTAATGGTGCAGTGAATATTTCATCTGGTCGTCCAACACATTTGCGTGATATTGTATTGAAAATTGCAGAATTAACTAATTTCAAAGGTGATATTAAGTGGGGTGCTATTCCAACAAGTTTTGATGATGAATTTGTTTGTGGTGATAATACCCGTTTAGTAAAAGAAGTTGGTTGGAAACAACAAATAAGTATGGAAGAGGGGTTAAAACAAACCATCAATTGGTGGAAAACAAAAGGATTACAAAATGTTCGATAATATTTATAAGGATAAAACCGTTATGGTCACAGGACATACTGGTTTTAAAGGGTCTTGGTTGTCTATATGGTTAAATACTTTGGGTGCAAAAGTTGTTGGTTATTCTTTGAATCCAACTTCTGATAAAGGTAATTATTGTGCGTGTCATCTGGATAAACGGTTGTATGCTGATTTGCGTGGCGATACACGTGATATAGCAAAATTAGATGCCGCAGTAAAAGAATTTAAACCAGAAGTTATTTTTCATTTAGCTGCACAAGCATTGGTCAGAACTTCTTATGAACATCCACGCGAAACATTTGAAACAAATATCATGGGATCCGCAAATGTTATGGAAGTAATGCGTAATAACGATTGTGTTAAAACAGCCGTAATGATTACATCTGATAAATGTTATGAAAACAGAGAACAAATTTGGGGTTATAAAGAAACAGATCGTATGGGTGGAGATGATCCATATTCTGCCTCTAAAGGTTGCACAGAATTATTGTTGCACGCATATCAACGTTCTTACTTTGCACCGGAAAAATACAATATCCATGGCAAAGCAATGGCTACTGTTCGTGCGGGTAATGTTATTGGTGGTGGTGATTGGTCTGCAAATCGTTTGATTCCAGATTGTATGCGTTATATAGAAGCAGGTAAACCAATTGAAATTCGTAACCCAATTGCAACACGTCCATGGGAACATGTTTTGGAACCATTGAGCGGATATTTGCTTTTTGGTCAAAAATTGATGCAAGAACCAGTTAAATATTCAACAAACTTTAACTTTGGACCAGGGTTGGCAGCAAATAAGCCTGTGTTAGAAGTAGTTCGTCGTTTGGTTGAATATTATGGCAAAGGTCAAGTTATTGATGCATCTGATCCAAATGCAGTTCATGAAAATACTTTGTTGAATTTGGACGTGACAAAAGCTTATACAATGTTAAATTGGGAAGCAAAGTGGAATTTAGATGAGATGATTCATAAAACAGTTGATTGGTACAAAGAAGCATTGAAATCTAAAGATATGTATGATTTCTTAAGTAGCGCCGGAACTTCTGTTTCATTTGGTG
>CAMZAC010000095.1 GCA_947304085.1 uncultured Alphaproteobacteria bacterium | reverse complement strand
AGAGAAATTGACCCTTGCATTGCAAAAGGAATTAAAAGATGAATAATAATAATAACATAATCACCACTATTTCTTTGGGTGTTCCACAAAAACAAAATTATGGGATAATGGCTACCGTATTGTTGTGCAAAATACTTGGTATAAAATTAGACATTCCGTCATATTTGTTTATAAATGCCATATCAACATATAAAGACAAAGTAAGTTTGCTTCCTGAATTTTTATCTCATTTGAACGATGCAAATGCCGTTCCACAACATGTCATCAAAGATACAGAAAGTATTAAATATACCCTGTCCATATTAGCCAACCTGTCAAATAACGGCTACATACTGGAAAAAAAAGTAAAAAAAATCAAGTGTGACTGTGGAAGAATAGATGCAAAAGACGATACTGAAACGCGTTACAATTTTATAAAAAACGGGAAATGTATTTTTTGCGGTAGCGAAGTAAAAAATCAAGAATCTAATGAGTTAGTTTTTCAAATGCCGAAAAACATCACTCTATCGTATCAAATGATCCCAAATAGGCACTCTAAAAATTTTCAAAATTTACAAAATGCATTATCAGGACGAGAAATTTTAATATCTAAATCTCGTGATACTGGTCTGCGTTACGATGAATATAATATAGACGTAGATTTTAATAATTATTTACTGATGAATTCTGTGCCATGCGATAACCACATTATATTGGCATCTGCAAATATTTTACAACACATGGCGATGTTTAACGGAATATCACAGGTATTGTATGGAAACGAAAAACATAATATATTTATTATGGTGTCATATTTAACGGGTGAGCCTCATATAGAAAAAATCAAAAATGTTAACGATTTACAATTGTTTTTATTAAATTCAATAAACAAATTCGACAAAGTTGATTTTGATAATGGATTTATAACAATGTTGAATAAACCAAGTAAACACACATATGTAAATCAATTGATTGATTGGTATTATAAACCAGAATCTATTTCTATAGATCAATTAGAAAGTTTTTATCTACGAATATTTTTGAATAATAATAAACAGCAGTTTTTATAATCACACACATCTTTTTACGTGTGTTTTGCGTGTTATCAATAAATTCGTATATTATCGAAATAACTTCTTGCTTTTTTGGCAAAAAAATTTCAGAAAAAGTGGTGATTGCTATCTGCCACAAATTGGGGCATTTTTTATATACAACCATTGACTTTTTAAATAAAATGTCCTATAATTGAAGGCATGAAAACACAAATTGCATTTTGTTCTTTCACTTGGTGGCTGTAGTCACAGCCAGTATTTTTCATATCTATTATATTTTTTCAAGCTCAATTTAGTTTAATCTTAAACAAAGGATTTTTATTATGAAAAACCAAGAACAAAAGGTTATGTTAACCGGTGTGCGTCCAAGTGGAAACCTGACATTAGGAAACTATTTGGGGGCAATAAAAAATTTTGTAGCACGTCAGAGCCAATACAAAAGTTATATCTTTGCGGCGGATCTGCACGCGATAACATCGCCACGCGATCCAATGGAATTACGCGAAGCGGTCAATGACTGCATAGCCATGTATTTAGCATGCGGTGTTGACCCAGAACAAACGACAGTCTTTCGACAAAGCGATGTTTTAGAACATGGAATTATGGGTTTTATAATGACTTTTCAAACGCATATGGGTGAATTGTCACGTATGACCCAATTCAAACTAAAATCACAAAATATGGGCAAAAACGGAATTGATACCGGACTGTTTGTATATCCACCATTAATGTCTGCCGATATCTTGTTATATAACACAGATATAGTGCCGGTGGGACTTGACCAGCAACAGCACGTAGAACTTACACGTGATTTGGCACAAAGATTCAACAATCGCTATGGTGATACATTTAATGAACCCGATGTCTATATTGCACCGGTTGGAAACAAGATATTAAATCTGCAAAATCCAACTGAAAAGATGAGCAAATCAGATGGTCAAAATCTGGGGACGATATTCTTGATGGACGATTTGAAATTGGTTCGCAAGAAAATTATGTCTGCGATTACAGATAGTGAATCCGTAGTGCGATTTGATGAAGATGTAAAACCTGGAATCTCCAATTTGATAAGTATCCTGGCTGCAACAACTGGCGAAAGCATAGAGAGTATTGAAAAACGTTTTGCTGGTCACGGATATGGTGATTTCAAGCGAGAAGTCGCCGATGCAGTTTGTGATTTGATTGAACGCATTCAAACAAACTATAAGCGATTCAAGAACCCGGAAGTATTAAATAAAATTCTTAGCAAAGGTGCTGAATACGCGCGAGTAGTTGCATCTGAAACTTTGAACAAGGCAAAGATTGCATTGGGATTAAAATAATCACAATTGTATATAAACACAAACAGCTGTTTCTAAGTTAACAAAGGGGGATTTTGTGATTTTACCCCCCAAAAAAACAAAACACACCCGACTATGTTTGGTTTAAACACTTGACAAATTATTATTATGTGTTATATATTGTGTATACAAGGGGGACATTGATGCCTATTGAACTAAAAAAACTGAATTTCACGACTTTTGTTGAAAATTGTAGTGAAATGTACAATTTGTTGGAAGAAAATCGCGTCAGATTGTCGCCTTGGTTTTGGTGGGCCAACAATAAAATCACCCCAACAAAATTCCGTTTTTATATTTT
>CAMZAC010000094.1 GCA_947304085.1 uncultured Alphaproteobacteria bacterium | reverse complement strand
CTTTATTTATTGTACATTCTCCAAATGGGAAAAATGGACGAGCACGCATCACACCAATAGATCCTGGTTCAGTAATTTTACCACCAAAAGTTATTTTACATATACCTTTTTCATACTTAGCAGCTGGATAGCCAGCACCTGGCAAATATTTGTTATCTGGAGCGCCAGGATATGTGGCTAAGCACAACTCTTGCGGATCCTCAGACATCGCAGCTTTTGCACATTTTTGATAACATTTATCACGATCTTGTGCTGGTAACCGCTGACAACCGTTATTGCTGGCGCAATTCCTACATTGTATCGCCATTTTGATTGGTACTATTTTTATATCATCAAATACAAATTTGGCACCATTCTTCTCCATAACTCTCACAAAGACTGTTCTTTTTTCTTCATCACCAGTTATGTCATGTGCTATGTAGTCCATTTCTTTCTCAAGTAAGAATTCTGTCTCACTAAACATTCTACCCATAACATCCCAAGTAAGTATCGGCTTTGTAATATGCTTTTCACAAGTTGTATTACCATTTTTGTCTTCTGTGCAAGCACAATTTTTATCTTTAGCACACCTTTCAACAAAATCTTGCCAAAATGTTTTTTCATCATCTGAAAAATTACTACCAAGACCAAATTCATCAGTATCAGTTTCTTGAACTTGTTCCGTTTCTTCTGCAACAAGTGTAGTTTTTTCTTCTTGTTCCAAAGCTTCAACAGTTTTGGTAATAGACGTTGGTTGTTTAACCTGGTTGGCTTCTGTTTGTTGTTTGTCTTCACAACCAGTAGTTGCGACAGCAGTCATCAACATTACGCCCGCCACTAATTCTTTTGCTTTTTCTTTAATAGACATTTTTATCCTTTTGGTTTTGTTTCTTGGGGTTTCCCCGTTGCCACAAACATAGTTGCACAAAAAAAAAAATGTCAAGACAATTTAAGTAATTTTTCACACAAACATTTATATTATATAAATTTTTGCGTAATTTCAATACGTTATTACACACAAACATTCAACATGTTTGTCACAGTTTTTAATTATTTTTCATAAAAAACGATTCGAAACAACAAACAATTCACAACTTGACCGAACAGTCTTTTGCCCTATTTATTAATCAAAGGGATAAGTCCAGGTAATGTTTTACCCTCTATAAATTCTAAAAATGCGCCACCGCCAGTTGATACATAACTGATATCTTTACGAACACCACACGCATCAAGTGCCGCAACTGTATCACCACCACCAACAATCGCTTTCAATTTTTTTGCTTTTGATAAATGCGCCAAATGTTTTGCAAACTCAAAAGATGAATAGCCCCACTTCTTGCCCCACTCTGCCAAACCAAATGTTCCGTTCCAAATAATTGTTTTTGCATTTTTTAACAAATCTATATTACGAGCGGTTGTTTTTTTACCGTCATCCATTATAACATCATCATCTGCTATTTGGCCCGCATCACGATTTGTTCTTGTTGTGTTTTTATCAAACACTTTGCCAACACCTTTGTCAATCGGCAACAATATTTCACAATTGTTTTTATATGCCAATTTTAATATTTTCAACGCAACCTTTGTTTTATCAAATTCGCACAAAGAATTTCCCACTGGCAAACCCAGCGCAAAATTGAAAGTTGTTCCCATCGCACCACCAATAACGATTTTATCTGCAATACCAACCAACTTTTTCAACACGTTTATTTTAGTATCTATTTTTGCACCACCAACATAGACAATCAACGGACGTTTTGGCGACTTTAATAATGCTGATAAATTTTCTACTTCACTCGCCAACAAATCACCAGCATAAGACGGCAGATATTTTGTAATTGCAACAATACTAGCAGCCTTTCTATGTGATACAGCAAAAGCATCGTTCACATAAACATCAAACCCAGATGCCAATTTTTTCGCGAACGATTTTTCGTTTTTTTCTTCACCGATATAAAACCGCAAATTTTCCAACAACACAACATCGCCGTTTTTCATAGTCGGTAAAAAATCTTTACGTAAACAATCATCAACAAATGGTATATTAAGGTATTCTGCAACAATTCTTAAAGACAATTCAGGCACACGTTTTCCGTTTGGTCGTCCCAGATGCGAACAAATAACAACACGTGCACCAGCTTTTGATAACCGTTTAATAGTTTTCAAAGCAGTATCTATCCTGAAGGTGTCCACAATTACACCATTAACAACCTGAACATTAAAATCTTCTCGCAACAAAATATATTTGCCACGAACATTGACATCTTTAATATTACGAATCGCTTTCATATTTTTCCAACCTTTCTTTGACTGGACGATAAGTCTTTCTATAATGTTCATTTATACCATATTTATCAATTGCCTGCAAATGTTGTTGTGTTGGATACCCAGCATTTTTATCCCAACAGTATTGCGGAAAATGCTTTGACAAATCACGCATAATTTTATCACGCGTTTGTTTTGCAATTATAGATGCCGCCGCAATAGACAAAGACACAGAATCACCCTTTACAACCGCCTGCCCTGTTATTTTATTTGGCATTTTATTTCCATCAACAAGACAATATTCAGGTTTAACATTTAACGCATTTGCTGCACGTGTCATTGCTGTTAGTGATGCCTGTAAAATATTCATTTCATCAATTTCCGCCGCACTGCATTGTCCAGTTGCCCAAATTATATCTGGATTATTTGTTATCCAATCATAAGCAACTTGACGCTGTTTTTCAGACAGAACTCGCGGCCCTCATGGCAAGGAAAGCGG
>CAMZAC010000093.1 GCA_947304085.1 uncultured Alphaproteobacteria bacterium | reverse complement strand
CTGGGTCGTTCCCTGTGACTGATGACCAAGACATTATGATGGTGACAAATGGTGGAAAAATTATAAGAACACCAGTTGTTGATGTTCGTATTGCAGGTCGTTCAACGGCTGGTGTGACATTGTTCAGAACCGCTGAAAATGAAAAAGTTGTATCTGCAATTGCTATTGCCAAAGAAGACGAAACAGAAGAAGATGTTGTTAATACAGAAACCACCAATACAGCAGAATCTGTGGCGGATAACAATATCGCAGAATAAATAAAATGGATGCGCAGAAATGGAAAATCAAACTGAATATTTTGTTCCTATAAACGAAGTAGCAAAAAGGTTGGACGTTCCTGCGCATACATTGCGTTATTGGGAAAAACAATTTGCAGGTGCAATTCGGCCAACAACTGGTTCTGGTGGTCGCCGTTATTATCGCCAAGATACTATTGATAAATTGGAAACAATAAAATCTTTGCTATATGACAAAGGTATGACGATTGCTGGTGTTAAAAAGATTTTGCATAACGGGACATTCGGTGAAGAAATGGCAGAGGTCAAAACTAAAACAACCAATGACGCACCAAACGCAAAAAATTTTTCAGTTCAATACAGTGATGATTTAGAAGAAGCAATAGCCTTGTTGCACCAGGCAAAATCATTTTTAGAATAAGTTATAATAAATACCTGACATCACAAATAGGTTGATGATTTTTTGTCGCGTTTTTTTTTCTAATTTGTTGTCTTTAATTTTGTAAAAATAAAAAAAAGACGGCGAAAAACCGTCTGAATTGATAAGCGGTATTATACCACAAAATCACATAAAAATCAATTTGAAATAAAATATGTGGTTAGCGATTTTTTGTAAACAATTTTTCCAACCATTCAAAAAAACGATCAATCCCAGACGTTGCATCTATAATTTCGGGTGCAAAATGTTCCTCTTTCCTATATTGAAATGTTATAGTGTTCGATGCAAAGGTAGCAAGTTCGTCATATATATCGGCAGTATTAACCACAGCAAAATCCGAATGTTGTTCATATTCGTATCCACCTTGTTCCCTTATTTTGGCTATTATTTCGCTGTTGATGGCGGCTTGTGCTGGTGTGACATTCGCACAATCTATTACAGTTTGCACAAGATTCCCTCGGTCATCAAAACAATCTGTTTTTGTACTTTGGTTAACTTGTAAATCTATGTCTTCGCCCCAATTGTCGCTGTAATCACTATAACTATCGTCCCATCTATCTTTATGTTTTTGTGCAGAAGATTTCTGTGTTATTTCCTGATTGATAATATTTTGGGCAAATGTAGAATTTGCTTGTTTTTTTGCTGCTTTTTGTTCCTTGGCATTTTTACACCAATTTGCCCAAGCAACCTTTATTTCTTCGGCAGTTTGAACAGTTTTTTGTATTTGAGACATTTTGTGTCCTTTTTTTTGTGTGTGTTGTTTATTATGGTTATAATATGATACAATATTAAAAAATGTCAAGAATAATATTTGGGTTCAAATAACGCATCTGTTTGAAATAAAAAACAGATAGTAAACTACCGTCTGTTGAATTGGTTATATTGCACTATAAATCACGTAAAACAACAATATTAAAATGTTAAATCTGTTCTAGTACTGGTAAAATATACCTTTCACAATATGCACGTTTTTCTTTGGTATAACAAATTTTGTTGTCAAGAAACTGTGTTATTGGCAACCAAACAATTTTGACATTGGGTTTAGTTGGTTCTGTAAATTCAAGATTTGTGTTTTTGGAAAGCTTAACAACAAACCATGTATGGTCTTCTTTGTATGCATTGCGAATTTTTATACGTTCTGGAGCAACATCCAGTATTTCATGTACGGGTATTTCTATCGCATCGTCAGCCAAGAAAGCAGCGCATTGACCACATTCTTCAATTAATTCGCGACGCAAGTTATCGCGAGAATCTTTGTCGCCAGGTTCCAAACGACCGCCTAAGGCGCCGTATTTAGTATAACCATTTGGATATCTTAAAACTGCAAATTCTTTTGTGCCATTGTTTTCGCGAACCGGATAAACATAAGCGGCATAACTTACATCTTTAATCATGGTAATGTCTCCATTTATCAATTAAATGTGATATTCTTGCTCAAATTCCTTATACGTATCGCGCTAAATTGCTCTGCTGCTCCGCAGTGGCATCCGTCTTCGCAGGTGCTTAATTGTGCGCCTTGCGCGCAATAACGAAATTTGGCAGTCCCAACGGGAATCGAACCCGTGTTGCCGGAATGAGAATCCGATGTCCTAACCGCTAGACGATGGGACCATTTGCGAGCATTTTACATGGAAATAGTATTATTTTCAATTATTTTATTTTGCTGTTGGCAAATTTTTTCAATACGGTCATCGCTTTTTCGTTATATTCGGATTTTGGGTGCGACGTCATATAACCTTGAATAATCGGTGCAGCGATTTTTTTATATTTTCTCAATTTTTCAGCAGATGTTAAACTTAGTGTTAAATGATAGAAATAATTTGGTGAATCTGCGGACATATTTTGAATTATTTTTCTGTCGGTTTTGTCTATTGGGCTTATTGATTGCCATTTTTCTGCGTGCATTTTATCAACAATTTTTTTGCGATGTCTCAGTGCCAGTGTTGGTATCATACCGATTATTACACCGTCAAATAATATCAGCCAATTAAGATTTGTTGCTTTGTCCAGATGCAATGGTTTCATAACAAAATTCCAAGCAGCCAGTGCTTGTGTGTCGTTTGTGATGGTGTGTTGTTCTTTGTGTGCTTGGGCAACCTTA
>CAMZAC010000092.1 GCA_947304085.1 uncultured Alphaproteobacteria bacterium | reverse complement strand
TTGGAGAAATGGAAGTTTGGGCGCTTGAGGCACACGGTGCAGCACACTTGTTGCGTGAAATGTTAACAGTCAAATCAGATGATATTGTTGGCAGAAACAAAATGTATGAAGCAATTATTTCTGGAAACAATGATATCCAAACAGGCACACCAGAAGCATTTAATGTTTTGGTTCGTGAATTGCGCGGATTAGGTTTGGCATTAACAGCAAAAAAAATTGATTAGTGGCCCGGCCACAGGTGATGAAAATCACCTGCCGGCCACAAGGCACTTTTAGTGACGTAAAAGGAGCAAAAACAAATGACAAATATGTTGCAAAAGATATTTGGACAAATAGAAACCAAGGAACAATTTGATGCTTTGCGTATTTCTATTGCGTCCCCAGAAGAAATTCTGTCGTGGTCTCATGGTGAGGTTAAAAAACCAGAAACCATCAATTATCATTCCTTGAAACCAGAAGCAGACGGTTTATTCTGTCAACAGATTTTCGGTCCTGTGAAAGATTACGAATGTGCATGCGGAAAATATAAAAGAATTAAATTCCGTGGCGTAGTTTGTGAACGTTGTGGTGTAGAAGTTGGTTCTTCTGCCGTTCGTCGTGAACGTATGGGACATATTAAATTGGCAATACCTGTGGCACACACATGGTTTTTGCGTGAAGGTAAAATCGCAACTTTGTTGAATAATTTACCACAAAAGAAATTAGAGCAAGTGATTTCTTATGATGCCTATATTGTCACAGAACCGGGTTTAACAAGTTTGAAACAGTATGATGTTATCAGCGAAGATGAATATCAGGCCGCAATTGAAGAATTTGGTGAAGATTCTTTCCATGTTGGTATTGGTGCAGAAGGTATTCGTGAAATTATCGCCGGTTTGGATATGGGCGATGAAAGAACACGTTTGCGCGCCGAATTGGCAGAAACAAAATCAGAAGCCAAACGCAAAGCTTTAATCAAACAATTAAAATTGGTAGAGGCATTTTTAGATTCAAAGACAGAGCCTGCATGGATGTTGCCGGATATTATTCCTGTAATTCCACCAGATATGCGTCCGTTGGTCACTTTGGACGCAGGTCATGTTGCTGCATCTGATTTGAACGATTTGTATCGTCGTGTGATTATTCGTAATAATCGTTTGAAAAGATTTATGGAAATGCATGCTCCTGAAATTATTGTTCGCAATGAAAAACGTATGCTTCAAGAAGCTGTTGATTCATTGTTTGATAATGGTCACAAAGCGCGTCCAATGGTTTCGCAAAACCGTCGTCCTTTGAAATCATTATCTGATTCATTACGTGGTAAATCTGGACGTTTCCGTATGAATATGTTGGGTAAACGTGTTGATTATTCAGGTCGTAGTGTTATCGTTCCTGGACCAACTTTGCGTATGCATCAGGTTGGTTTGCCAAAAACAATGGCTCTGGAATTATTTAAACCATTTGTTTATGCTAAATTGTTGGCAGGCGATTACGCAAATACTTTGAAAACAGCACGCAAAATGGTTGAAAATGGTGAAGATATCGTATGGGAAATTTTGGAACGTGTTATTTACCAACATCCAGTATTATTGAACCGTGCTCCAACGCTTCACAGGTTAGGTATCCAAGCTTTTGAACCAGTTTTGATAGAAGGTAAGGCAATTCGTTTGCATCCATTGGTATGCGGTGGCTTTAATGCTGACTTTGACGGTGACCAGATGTCTGTTCATGTGCCAATTTCATTAGAAGCACAATTAGAAGCACGTACATTAATGTTATCTACAAATAACGTATTATCACCTGCAAATGGTTCTCCTAATAACGTTCCAACACAAGACATGGTTTTGGGTGTGTATTACGTTTCTCTGTTAAATGGTGAACACACAGAACAATCTCCACGTTTTGCGAATATGGACGAAGTTAAATTGGCTTTGGAAAACAAAATCATAACTTTGCATACACCAATTTATGCACGTGTTAACGGCAAAAAATACGCAACAACAGCGGGTCGTATGATTTTGGGCGAATTGTTGCCAGAAGGTATGCCGTTTGATGCTGTGAACAAAGTTATGCCAGCCAAAGAAATTAAAAAATTGTTGTCCACTACATATGAAACATGTGGCGATAAAGCAATGATTTTGTTGGCAGACGCTTTGAAAGATACTGGTTTTGAACAGGCCGTACGTAGTGGTATTTCTATTGGATTTGATGATATCGTTATTCCAGAAGATAAAAAGACCATTATTGAAAAGGCTGAAAAGGCTGCAGCAGAAATTGAAAACCAATATCAAAACGGTTTGTTATCAAGTGGTGAACGTCATAACAAACTGATTGACCTTTGGATGCACATAACAGAAGAGTTGGGTGATAAAGCGTATGCTGCATTTGGTAATGCCAAGGGCGACAACTGGAATTCTATTCATATGATGGCTTTGTCTGGTGCTCGTGGTTCCAAGGGACAGATTCAGCAGTTGGCAGGTATGCGTGGTATTCCACAGAAACCAGACGGTTCTTTGATTGAAGTTCCAATTATTTCAAACTTCAAAGAAGGTTTGAAAATGTCTGAATACTTCTCGTCAACACACGGAACACGTAAAGGTATGGCGGATACAGCTTTGAAAACTGCTACATCTGGATATCTGACACGTCGTTTGGTTGAATTGGCACAAAACACAGTTATCACAGAACACGATTGTGGTACCAAAGAATACATTACAGCAAAACCTGTTTACCAGGGTTCAAGATTGGTTGTTCCTTTGGGTGATGTTGTTTTGGGTCGTACAGCTGCACATGATATCGTTCATCCTTTGACCAAAGAAGTTATTGTGAAAGAGGGCGAATTAGTGAC
>CAMZAC010000091.1 GCA_947304085.1 uncultured Alphaproteobacteria bacterium | reverse complement strand
TCAAAATTATGTTTCATAAAAACAACAGCACCCGCCACCACAGGCCCACACAATGGCCCACGTCCAGCTTCATCAAGCCCGGCGACCAATATTTTGCCACAACTATCTTCTATCGAAAAATCCGGAACACTTCGCATATGCCCCCACATTAGTTTCACAAATAAAATTTATACCAATCGCCGTTTTGAACATAAGCATCTTCACTGTTATAATATGGCCAATGTCCATCGGCTAACTCTTTTAAAGCTGTTAGTGGCTTATTTAATCTAGCACGATATAACCACAAATTAGACATAACTCGTTTTATATAATTTCTTGTTTCATACGCAGGGAAACTTTCCACATATAACAATGGATCAGATGTAGAAAATGTTTTCTCAAATTTAACCAAATTTCCCATCCCCGCATTATAAGCAATCAACATCTTTATAATATTGTTTTTAATCATTTGATGCGCCAATAAATCAACGATATACTGCTGACCCAAAAACATATTGTGTTCTGGCTTTGACATATCTATATCCGACATCTTAACATCGTTTTTACGCGCAACTTTTCTTGCAGTGCTTGGCATAATCTGCATTAAACCATTTGCGCCTGCATTAGATTTTGCATTTGGCTTAAAACCATTTTCTTGTTTAGTAATCGCCAATAATAATGCACGGTCAATAGACCATCCACCCAAAGGTTCCCAATCTGGCAACGGATATTGCGCAGAATAAATAATATCATCATTGATTTCCAAAACACCTCTATCCCGCATAACACCAGACACCAAAATTGAAACACTGGGTAAACCATACAACGAAGACACAGCATTTACAGCATGCAAAGTTTTATCTGTTGCTTTGGCAGTCACAAGATATTTTAAATATCGTTCAGCCCTGTCTTTACGTCCAACTTGAATCAATGCTAACGCGTGTTTACCATATTTATGTTGACGCAACTCTTCTATATCTTCATCAGAACATTCTTGATCAAAGAATTCATATTCTGGAACATCTCCTAACATAGTTGATGCCAACGCACCATAAAAAGACATTGGATACGCAGCTGCTATTTTCCAATATTTTTTTGCTGCACTGCTATTACCAACAATGCTTGCAGAACGCCCCGCCCAAAAAGCCGCTTCTGTCTTACGCGCATTATTAATTTGTGTTAAATCTAAAATTTTACTGAAATACTTTTGACTCTCTGAATATTTTTGTTCTTTGAAATAAAGCAATCCCATTGACCACAAACCATATTCAGAATTCGCATCAGATGCGATAAAACCCCATTTTTTCGCCAATTCATATTCACCATTTGTATAATACAAAAATGACAACCGGCCAGATAAACGCCCATAATCAGATTCAGATATTTTGCGTTTAAAACTTCTGTCTTCCAAAATGTTTCGCGCAGTTTTTGAACTACCTGAACGAATCGCTTTTTTGAATTTATCAATATTTTTTGTAATTTTTTCATCATATGTCTTTGCGGTCCACGTTTCAGATTGTGCTGTTTCAATATAATCTTTACCAGTCATTATACTTGGTACCACAGGTTTCCGTACCGAAGCCTTTTTTATCACCGCCATTTTCGCCAATCTATCAGCACCAGGCATATCATAATATTTTTCCATCCAATCTTGGATTTCTGCACCACGGGTTCTATAAGTTTTTGAAACAAATCTTTGATACAAGACTTCGTTCATCAAAGATTTATCTTTTAATTTTGCTTCTAATTTTTGTGCAGACTCTATCTTTTCTTTATCCTGCAAAATAAATATTTGTGAATACAATGATGCATCTGAATCAGACAATATATCAATATCGTCAACAGCAACCGCAATCAGCGGAAAAAAAACAGCTACTAAAAATGAAACAAATCTCCTCATCTCTCAGAATAATGACGTTTTCGGCAAATCGCACACAACAGCATCATCGTCCGCCTCTGGAATTTGACTTATTATTTTTTTAAAATCCGCAACTTTTGAAAACTTTTTATAAACAGAAACAAACCTAATAAATGCGATTGGATCCAAATTTAGCAAAGAATCTGCCACCATCTGTCCAACTTGAACGCTGGTGACTGTGTCATCCGCAGTTTCTGTTTCTAATCTTCTTTGAATAGATGCGACCAAGCGTTCAATCTGCTCATCACGAACATCACGATTACGACAAGCCAATTTTATACTGCGACACAATTTTTCCCTATCAAATGGCTCTGTTTTTCCACTGTTTTTACGTACCATCAAATCACGCATTTGAATACGTTCCACAGTCGTAAACTTTGCGCCACACTGATTACAAACGCGTCTGCGTCTTATAACCGCATCGCCAATATCCGGGCGAGAATCCGCCACCCTGCTGTCTGTAGAATTACAATATGGACACCTCATGATTAGCAATCGTAGCAAAAAAATCACTCTTATGTAAAGTATAATTTATATCAAAAAAATTGCATTTTTATAAAAATCAAGTGTTTTTTTTGCAAACCGATTCGCACAACGCTTTTTTATGACCTAAAAATATGATAAAATTACAATCAAAGAACGTTCAAAAAAACGAGAGAGATAAACAATTATGCAAAAATATTTGAACCAAATTTTATGTGGTGATTGCATCGAGTTAATGCGTAAAATACCAGACGCATCAGTTGATGCTGTTTTTGCAGATTCTCCTTATAATTTACAACTTGGTGAAAAGACCCTTTACAGACCCGAAGATCAAACAGCTGCACGTGCAGTTCGTGATGAATGGGACGCATTTGAATCATCTGCAGATTATGATAATTTTACACGTCAATGGATGGCGGAATGCAAACGCGTTTTAAAACCAGATGGTGCAATGTGGGTTATTGGCTCTTATCA
>CAMZAC010000090.1 GCA_947304085.1 uncultured Alphaproteobacteria bacterium | reverse complement strand
CATTGGAATTAATTGTATAGAATTGCGTAATTCATTAAACGCAAAATTTGGTGGTATACATGAAGATAATTCCAAATATAATCTGACAGTTAATTTAAGTGAACCACAAACACAATACAAAGCACTGGACAGGGCGGGTAGCGCAACATGGCAAGAAGTGAAATTAACAGCGTCTTATGTGTTAAAAGCGGGACAACAAGAAATTGCACATGGAACAGAATCTGCAGCAGAAAGTTATACTTTTGTACAATATTTAGTGGCATCAAATGCGTCTTATAATAATGCTGTACTGAATACAATCCAAGTTTTGGCAGAAAAAATTAGTATGCATGTGATTACAGAAACACAAAAAAAACAGAATTAATTAAATAATGAAATGGAAAGAATCTGATTTTAATAGTGGTATATTAAATATTAAATCTGTTTTGATATATGGGCCAGATGCAGGGTTGGTGGACGAATTATGTGATAAAGCAATTGATAAACTGGAAATCGAAAAAGATAATTTGTTAGCAATCGATGCAAACGAATTGCGAGAAAAACAAGATGCTTTGTTTGCAGAAAGTTGCAGTCCTTCAATGTTTGGTGGAAATAAAGCGATTATTATTGCAGGGGCAGGTGATAGTGATGCAAAAATAATAGCTGATTTAGTGACATTGTCTTCTTTGTGTGCAACTGTTATTATTACAGCTGGTGATTTGCGTGTTGGATCGCTACGAAAATTGTTTGAAGACGGTAAAGATATTGCAGCACTTGCGTGTTATACGGATGATACAAAAACCTTAGAAACATTGATTCGCAAAGAATTGTCTGCAGAAGTGGGTATCAAACAAATCACACCAGATGCAATGTCTTATATGTTATCGCATCTTGGGGGTGATCGTGGAATAACGCGTAGTTTTTTGCAAAAAATTGCTATATATGTTTCTGATAAACATGTTGTTGATTTAGAAGATGTTGAAAAATGTTTGCCGGATACTTCTGCATCAAGTGCGGATGATTATATGTATTCATTAACAGCAGGACATATTAATCAGACAATGGTTGCGTTGGATAGGTTATTATATGCTGGTGCAGATGCAAATATGTTAATTCGTATGCTTTATAGTCATTTTACAAAATTATTAACTGCTGTTGTTGATGGACAATTACCAAAATTATTTTGGAAAGTTGCAGATAAATTTAATATGGCTGTTAAAATATGGCCAGAATCAGAGATTGTAAACGTATTATCTAGATTAAACGAGCTGGAAAAAATGTGTAGAACAACTGGTATGCAACCAGAAATTTTAATTCGTGATTTTTCTTTAAAATTATCTGTTCGTGCTGCTAAGTTGGCTTTAAAAAGAAAGAGGTAAAAATGTTAGCATCGGTTTATGCACCAAAAGATTTTAAGCGTTTACGCGTTTCTGGTGATTTGGTTGCCAGATGTTTTGATTTTATAACTCCACATATTGTCGCTGGTGTATCTACAGGAGAAATAGACAGATTAGTAGCACAGTTCTTAAAAGAAAACGGAGCGCGTTCATCTGATTTAGGTTATATGGGGTATCCAAAAAGCATCTGTACATCAGTTAATGATGTAATTGTTCATGGTATTCCCAGTGATGATGTTATACTGAAAGACGGTGATATAGTAAATGTTGATTTAACAGCAGAATATCACGGCTTTCATGCAGATGCTTCGCGAATGTTTATGATCGGTAATGTTTCGAATAAGGCGCGTGAATTGGTTCAAACTTGTCAAGATGCTTTGAATTCCGCAATTTCAATTTGTGCGCCTGGTGTTCCATTGTCAGAGATTGGTAAAACCATAGAAGCAGTTGTTAAGCCACACGGTTTTTCTATTTCTCGTGATTTTGTAGGACACGGTATAGGAAAGGTTATGCACGATGATCCACAGATATTTCATTTTTATGATAAAATGTGGGACAAAGTAAAAATGGTTCCAGGGTTGGTGTTTACCATTGAACCAATGATAAATACAGGAAAGCCAGATTGTAAAATAGATGCAGATGGCTGGACAGCCAGGACGGTAGATGGTGGTTTGTCTGCCCAATGGGAACATACTTTGGGTATCACAGAAGATGGTGTGATAATATTCACAGAAAAAATGTAAAATGAATAAACCAAATAACAGTTCTTCTTTGACAAGTGGTCACAGAGCACGTCTTAGACAAAAGTTTTTGGCAGGTCAATTAGCTGAATATGAAATTCTTGAGCTGTTATTAACTTATTCAATTCCCAGATGTGATGTCCGGGCGCTATCAAGGCAACTGTATAATAAATATGGAAGCATACACCATTTATTAGCAACACCAATAGAATCATTAATGAAAAATGCAGGTATTAAAGAAAACACAGCCGTGTTATTGAAAATGATACATAATATAACGGAATTGGAATATAAAAGTGTTTTAGATTCTGCGCCAATATTTCACAATCAAGAAAAATTAGAGAATTACTGTAAATTAATTGTTGGTGGAAAAAATATAGAAGAATTTCATGTTTTATATCTTGATGCTCAGTTTAAACTTATAGAAGACCAATTGCATAGCTCTGGAACGGTAGATTGGACAGCTGTTTATATTCGTGAAATTGTTAAAAATGCGCTAGATTTAAATGCGCGTAGTGTTGTTCTGATTCATAATCATCCAACACCATATACAACTTTTTCAAGTCAAGATATTGAAATAACATGTGAATTAGAAAAAGCACTAACTCAATTGGGTATAAACCTATACGATCATTTTCTGGTATCTGGTGATGTTGTTTATTCTGCACGCAATATGCGGCTGTTGGATAAAAGGTAAAAATTTTTTAATTCATACTTTCTTGGACTTGTTTTAATAATTCTTCTGAAACAAAAACACCAGAATCAATAATGTTAAATGTCTCTGAAAGCATATATCCATCAGGAT
>CAMZAC010000089.1 GCA_947304085.1 uncultured Alphaproteobacteria bacterium | reverse complement strand
TTCTAAAACAGGTATCGGTATTATGTACAAAGAAACAGATCATACCGACGCATTGGTCAAAAAGGGTGCCGATGGAAAAACAGAATTTCCAGTATGGCGTTTCACAGAAGATTTTGGATATGGTATCACAGATCGTCTGGATATTCATGCTCGTTTAGGCTACACAAAAGACGGTGATATCAACCGCAAAGGTATGCATCGTGGTCGCGCTGGTATGACATTCCGTGCAATGACCCAAGATGATGCTTTTATCCTTGATTTGTATGCTGATGCATATATGTCCGGTATCACACCAATGAAAGGAACCTACACATTGTTTGACAATGGAAACAGTGGTTTTAATTATAAAAACTACTCAAACGGTCGTTGGGGTGTAATTGGTGGTGCCAGATTTGGTAAAACATGGGACGATTTCACATTGGCTGCACATGTAGAAATGTTGCAAACATTTGGAAACCATAACAACGAAATCAAAATTGCACATCCATTGTTGTTAGCTCACGGATTTGCAGATGAAATCAGTGTTGATTTGAAATCTACACGCGAAGTGACTGCTGGGTTAGATACATTGTATGAATTTAACGCAGCATGGTCTTCTGGTTTTGGATTTGAATATGTTCAACATGCAGACAACGGTGTGAAAAGCATACACACACAATTACCAAACCTTGATGCTACTGGCAATTTCATAGCTGGTAAATTGGTCAAAGAATTGGAAGACATGAACGATGGTTGGGATGAATTTGTATTAAAAGCAAGTGTTGCTTATCAAATGAACGATACAATTCAATGGACTTTGTTCGGCGAATACACATTTGATGATTCACATATTCAATCTCAGAATGGAACAGATGTTAAAATGGAATTGGGTGTTCGTATGAACGCAAGATTCTAATTTGAACCATAAAAATAATTTATATTGGACATTTGCGCACCGTTTTGGTGCGCAATTTTATTTTATTATAAAAAATATGTTTTTTGCGCTTTTTTTACCCTTCGTTTTATGATATAATGTCAAGCAAAGGGAATCTGAATAAAAATGGGAAAGGTTAAGTTTCTTGGGCTTTTGACGGGAATATTGTCATCAATACCTGTTGTTGCTGGTGCTGGTTATCCTGTTTATAATCCAACGGCATTGGCACGCCAAGGGTATGCAATTAATCCACAATACTATACAGGATCAAATTTGGGGGTTATAACTGCTCAGCGCACAAACGTTATGCCAAGCCAATTGGCTGCTGCATCTGCTGTGAATGGTCGGCCAATGCTGAATAATGTTGCAACAAAACCAAATCGTATAACTGGTGCTTTGCCACGTGTTGGTTCTTCTGCAACAAATGCGGGACGTCAATATTATCAGTCTTCTGATTATGACAGATTGGCAGAAAGTGGTTTATACATCGGTTTATCTGCTGGATACAGTACAATGGTTGGTGGATCTATGTCTGCCGATTATTCTGGAGAGGCATCTGCATTCCAAGCCCCTGGTTCGTTTCGTGAATCTGATTTACAGCATGATTCCGTTATACCATTACAAATTTCTGTAGGTGCCGCAATAAACAGTGATATTCGTGTAGATTTCTCGTTCTTGCGTTATTCCGGTTCATCATACGCATCAAGTGTTCAAACTGCTGACGGCGGTGGTGGTTTCACAAATGCATCTGTCAGTGGCGGTGCAATTACATCAAATGCAACAATGTTAAACGTGTATTATAACATTGATTCTGTGACTGGATATATGGCTGGCGGTTCATTGCGTCCGTATGTTGGTGCTGGTGTTGGTTTGTCATTAAATACGATTGCAGATTATGTTGTTTATGATAACAGTTTTTATTCAGAAGTAGCTACCGAAGATTTGCCAATAACACCTGCAGGACAATTGACTGCTGTGTCTGACATTTATGGGTATCATAACGGTGGCACAATGGAACAGTTGGCTTTTAATCTTGAAGCCGGTGTGACAACAGATATGAACGACGGATTAAAAATTGATTTCTTCGTTCGTTATGCCAATTTAGGAAAAGTTAAAACATCTGGTTCTGTGGTGGTATCTCAAACAGAGTGGTTAAGTGACGGCGCTGGCGAAGAATATGAAGCACCATATGACAGTGTTTTACATTTTACAAATTGGACGGAAAGCGGCAGATTAACTAATATTGACGTCGGTGTCAGATTAAGATTAGAATTCTGATATACCGATTGCCGGATGTCTAAAAGGAATAAGTATGACGGACAAATTATGTAAACTATCTTTATTTTGTACCGTGTTAGCATTTTTTACAGAAAACGCGCCTGCTGCGGTCAGCAATACTGCCCGTGCACACAGAACAAATACTTATGCCAATGCTTATAACCAAGTTGTCGCAATGCAACAACAGCAGGAATATTTTAATGCTCAAAACGCCCAAATTATCCAACCTGCAAGCGCAACTGCGACAATGCCGGTAGAAGTTGAAGATAAACAATTGAACGAAGCCATTAAAAATAACAGTTCAAAATCTGTCACTATGACTGATTTGGAACAATGTTCTATGATTTATCCTAATGGTGAATTCAAGTGGGGTGTTCCACAATCTGGTGAAAACAGAACAATAGATCAACAATGCATGGCTGTGGTCAGTTTGATAGATGCAAAACCACCTTATAAAGTGCTTGCTACAACGACTTTGGGCGCCGGCGACATTATGAAATGTAATATAGATATGTTCCCACAAAGTGGTTATACAGCTGAATTGCGTGACTATGTTTTACCGGCTGATGAAGCACCAACTGAAAAAGATGTTGAAAAAGCATTAAACAAAGAACAAAAACAAAATGCAGGGTTTAAAATTGCAGCTGCTGCAATCATCGGTGGTTTGGCGGGAAATATGCTGACCCCAAAAGATTCAGACGATGATAAATTATTAGGAACCAGTAAAACACAATTACTGGATACGGCTTTGGGCGCCGCAGC
>CAMZAC010000088.1 GCA_947304085.1 uncultured Alphaproteobacteria bacterium | reverse complement strand
GCATTATTAAAAAAATTGAACAAGACCAAATCGCAAAATTAAAAGGCGATAAAAAAATCCCAGATTTCAAAGCTGGTGATACTGTCAAAGTTCATGTAAAAATTAAAGATGGTGATAAATTCCGTATCCAGTTGTTTGAAGGTGTAGTTATTGCACGTGATGGTGGAAACGGAAACAATGCGTCTTTTACTGTTCGTCGTGAATCTTACGGCGTTGGTGTAGAACGTAAATTCCCATTATATACACCTGCAATCGAAAAAATTGAAAAAGTTCGTAATGGTAAAGTTCGCCGTTCGAAATTGTTCTTTTTACGCGGATTGTCCGGTAAGAAAGCTCGTATTGTTGAAGATTTGTCTGCAAACACAGCTAAATCAGAAAACAAATAATCTTTATTGTTGTAAAGGGGGAACAATATGAAAAACATTTTAAAATTATTTTGTTTGGTTATTGTTCCCCTGTTTTTATTTGCCGTATGCCCTGCTTTTGCATATATTGAAAAAGAAACGGCTGTTATTCGTGTAATGGATAAACCTGCTGGAAAAACACAAGTCGTCTCTGTACAGGTTGGTGAAGTTGTTCATTACAACGGATTAAATATAGCCGTCCGTAATTGTAAAGAATCTGACCCGTTTGAAGCGGAGAATTTTTTTGTGTTTCTTGAAATATATACAAAGACAGATAAACGCATATTCAGCGGTTGGATGAATCGGAATGAACCGGGGCAAAACCCATTGCAAGATGATACTTATGATGTATGGATTGAAAAATGCGAGTAAAACAAACAAAAATTCAAAAAATTAAAAATTTTGTAAAATTATCCGTTGCATCTGGCTTGGTGATATTGTTTGTTTTTCTGCTTTTTTTTGTTAAACACAAGCACTCTTTTGAAAATTCAAATATGGGTAAATGGGCAATATTATCTGAAACACAGCGTGTTGAAACTTTGCAAAAGATTATTCCAAATATTGAAAAACAGGATTTATTATTGGCGTGTATGAATAAAATTGCAACACTACCAGAGTCATCTAATATGATTATTCAAAGTGCCGTATCTTTATGCCACAACGGAATAAAATTAAATTCAATTTCTGATACAGAATCACAACAAGCGGAAAAATAAAAATGACAGACGATAATATTATTCGTATGGATATGGGTAGCACACAAAGCTATAATAATTCAGGCAAAACCACTTTGTGTCTGGGTATTGAGTCATCTTGTGATGAAACCAGCGCCGCAATCGTTGATTCTGATAAAAATATTTTGGCACATATTATTTATTCTCAAATTCCTGAACATCAAAAATACGGTGGTGTTGTTCCTGAATTGGCTGCACGTGCACATATATTGGCCGTGGATGAAGTTATAAAGCTGACATTGGAACGTGCAAACAAAACTATTGATGATATTGATGTTATTGCTGCGACCGCAGGCCCTGGCTTGATTGGCGGTGTTTTAATTGGCTGGATGGCTGCCACAGGTATTGCAAACGCAACAAACAAACCTTTGGTTGCTGTCAATCATTTGGAAGGACATGCATTAGTTCCACGTTTAAGCGCAGCTTCGGCAAGTGATTCCAAGACAAATATTGATGTAGAATTTCCATATTTATTGATGCTGGCGTCTGGGGGACATTGCCAAATATTGCTGGTTCACAATGTCGGTAAATATGAATTGATTGGACAAACATTGGATGATAGTGCTGGTGAAGCATTTGATAAAATTGCAAAGATGTTAAATCTGGGATATCCTGGGGGTCCAATTGTTGACAATCGCGCAAAACTTGGAAACGCAAAACGTTTCCATTTTCCGCGTCCACTGTGCGATAAACCAGGTTGTGATTTTTCGTTTTCTGGTATAAAGACGGCAGCCAGAATGATGCTGGATAAAATCCCGGAATCAGACATAGACGAACAATTTATAAATGACTTTTGTGCATCTTTTCAATCTGCAGTTGTTGATTGTATAACTAACAGATTACATAACGCATTAAAAGACGAACGCGTAAAAGCCTCACAACCTAAAACAATGGTGGTTGCTGGTGGCGTTGCGAAAAACAGCGCAATTCGCGCAGCGATGGAAGAATTGGCAAAACAATCAAATATGTTGTTCGCCGCCCCACCGATGAGTTTGTGTACAGATAACGGTGCGATGATTGCATGGGCTGGATTAGAAAATTATAAAATTGGTAAAGTTGTCACAGAACCAATTGCACCACGTCCACGTTGGCCATTAACTGAATTATAATCGATATTTACAAAGCAAAGGAAAGATTTGTGTTAGCAAAACCAGAACCGTTTGTAAAACCTGATATGATTTTTTCTGTATCTGACGCATCTGCATTATTAAAAAATGTAGTTGAAACTGCTTTTCCAGAAATTCGAATTCGTGGTGAGTTGTCCCAGATTACTTTGGCATCATCTGGTCACATGTATATGACTATCAAGGATACAAATGCTGCCATTAACGCAATTATTTGGCGTGGAACACCTGTGAATTTCAAGTTGGAAGACGGTATAGAGGTTATAGTGACTGGGCGTTTTACAACTTACCCTGCCCGCAGTAATTATCAAATCATAATCAACTCTATTGAAATGGCTGGTGTTGGCGCAATTCTTAAAATGTTGGAAGAACGCAAACAAAAACTTGCCAAAGAGGGTTTGTTTGATACCGCAAAGAAAAAGCCACTTCCAAAATTTCCACAAACTATTGGTGTGGTAACCAGTCCAACTGGTGCAGCTTTCCAAGACATACAAAATCGGTTGCGTGAAAGATTTCCCGTACATGTATTATTATACACCGGATAAGGCGTATCTGCTCCTGATCGTCAACAAACGATGCCATCATCATCAGACCGCAAATCTGCACATGTTTCATCTCCCGCCATTCACCCCCTTCAAGCAGTTCCCGACAGGCATCGAGCGTCAGACCATATTTGGTGGATTCCTCTGCAATATGAAGTTCAAGTAAAACTTTAACCACGCGATTGCATTTCTCTGCTTGTTTGTTGATTTCGCGCAGG
>CAMZAC010000087.1 GCA_947304085.1 uncultured Alphaproteobacteria bacterium | reverse complement strand
ACGATATTGTTAAACCACCATAATCAGCTAAATTTTCACCCAAAGCAAATTCGCCATTTGCGTATGTATTGGGCGCAACCAAAATATTATTAAAGAAATCACGCATAACACCTGCGCGTTCTTCAAATTTTTGCGCATCCGTTTTGCCCCACCAATCTTTCATATTACCGTCTTTGTCGAAATGGCGTCCTTGGTCATCAAAACCATGTGTCATTTCGTGTCCAATCACAGAGCCAATTGCACCATAATTAAATGCGTCATCTGCATCCATATCAAAAAATGGATACTGTAATATACCAGCTGGAAAACAAATTTCATTTGCAGACGGATCATAATATGCATTTACTTCGTGTGCATTCATATACCAAATTGTTGGGTCTTTTTCTTTACCAACTTTGTTTAGCCAAAATTCGTCTTCAAATTCAGCAACACGCATCATATTTGCAAACAAAGAATCATTCTTGATTTCCAATTTAGAATAATCGCGCCATTTATTTGGATAACCAATTTTCGCTTTGAACGTATGCAATTTATTTAACGCTTGCTTTTTAGTTTCATCACCCATCCAATTCAAATCTTTGATTCGCATCTCAAGCGCGCGTTGTAAGTTTTTAACCAAATCTTGCATACGTTTTTTCGCGGATTCTGGAAAATATTTTTTTACATACAAGCGCCCTATTTCTTCACCCAAAGATCCGTCCAGCATTGCCACAGCACGTTTCCAGCGTGGCTTTTTATCTTTCTGACCAGACAGCACGCGATTATAAAAATCAAATGCAATATCATATGTTTTGTCGTCCAATAACCCCACTGCAGAATTAGCTATTCTGAATTTCAGGTATGTTTTAATTAAATTGATATCTGTGTCATTAATTATCGCGACAGATTCTTTGATTGGTTCAATCTGCGCAATATTCAAATATTCTGGTTTAACACCTCGCGATTCAAAATATTTATCCCAATCAAAATTTGGTATTTCGCTTTTTAATTCTGCAAACGATTTTTTGTGATAGTTTGATAATGGATCGCGTAATAATTCTTTTTTATAAAAAGATTTTGCCATACGTTCTTCCATTGCATATAATTTTTCAACGTCAACAGGTATCCCAAAATTATCCATTTGTTTTTTAATATATTGCTTGTACTTTGCGCGCACCTCTTCTGACTTTGCATCATCATCAAAATAATAATCACGTGTTAAACCAATACCTCCCTGACCAATGTTAAACAAATAATGTTCACTATCCATTTCATCTAAACCAACACCATCGGACCAAAAAGCAGATGAAAATTTATGCATTTTACCAAGGTATCTGGGCAAATCATTTGCTGATTTTATGTTGTCTATTTCGTTGATATAAGTTTTTATTGGTTCTGTTTGTTCAGCGTTCAGTTTTTCTGCGTTCATCGCGATGCTATACAACAAACCAATTTTTCCAAAATCATTTTCTGCAATTTCACGAACGCGCTCTAAATTAGTATTTGCCAAAACATCAAATGAACCATAACGCGTATAATCATCTGGAATTGGATTATTGTCGCGCCAACCCTTGGTTGCATAATCGTAAAAATCATTTCCGGGTTTTACACTGACATTCATATTTTCAGGTTTTATACCAACTTGCATCACTTTCTCCTTTGTTATAAAAAATGCCCAAACTGCCATAACAATAACAGCAATAATTCCTATGATATTTAAAAGCTTGTTTTTCATTTTATTAAACCTAACATTATATTGTCTAATATTAACATCCCTTTGTTTGTAGCAAACAGATGATTATTCAATTGAGCAACTAAATCATTATGATTTTTAACCCAATCAAAATTTATTTGTTTTACCACATCGTCTGATAACAATACACCACGAACAGTTCGCATGCCAGTAATTATTTTTTCAATCGCACGTGTTTGCTTGTCTAATGCTTCGAATCTTTCATAATTTCCCAATTCATCATACCAAACATTATTCAACAATATTCGCCCTGCCGCTGCACGACCAACACCAATATATGCGCCACCAGACCAAATATTTTCATTATGGCGACAATGTTCTTCTGGAATTGCATAATTTGATACTTCATATCTAGGTAAAGACAAGGTGTCATTTATTGCTGTGTACATATCTGCCATTTCTTCATTTGTCGGCATTGTCAAATTCATTTTTCCAAACGGTGTATTTTTTTCAATTGTCAATTCATACATAGAAATATGTCGCAGGTCTAACTTATTTATATCACGACACAATTGTTCAACAGATTTTGCATTATGATTCGGCAACCCATAAATAAAATCTGCAGAAACCCGCAACCCCATATTTTGTGCGTTATCTATTAGTGTAATTGCATCTGCAACATTATGCCTGCGTCCAAGAAATACTAATTCTTCATCTTGCAAAGACTGCACACCAACAGACAGGCGATTTACACCCAATGATACAAAATCTGATAATTTATTTTTATCTAATGTTTTTGGGTTGGATTCCAAGGTTATTTCACAATTTTTATCAACATCAAAATTCTGATTTATACAATTTATTATTTGTTCAAAAAACTTTGTTGGCATCAAAGACGGTGTTCCGCCACCGAAAAACACAGTTGGAACATTTATTTTGCCTAACTTTTCTGACCAAAATTTTAGTTCATCACAAATGCCATCTGAATACTTTTGCCAATCTGGCGATGCACAAGCCAAAGAATAAAATGCACAATAATTGCATTTTGACATACAAAACGGAATATGGACATAAATATTATGCGGACAATTCATGAAAAATATGATATATCACAAAAAATAAAATTCAACACAAACAAACACTTTCATTAAAAAATATTTTGTGTTATAATGCATTATACGAAAGGAAGATGAAAAGACGATTTTTGTCTATTTTATGCGCGATTGCTGCACCTTTGTGTGGATTTGCATCCAGCGAAGGGGTGCCTGTGTATTATCCCAATTCAAATGCAAATCGTAATGCGTATGCAAAATATAAAAAATATGGTTATACTGATTATGTTGGCAATAATGGCCGAAAACAGGTTATTTCTTCCCAACAATCTTCATACAAAGTTCCACGCTATCAGC
>CAMZAC010000086.1 GCA_947304085.1 uncultured Alphaproteobacteria bacterium | reverse complement strand
GATGCACCAACATCACCAAGGTTGCAGCCCATGATATTGTTTCCTGGTGCGGAATCAGTTTCGGAAATACACAGATACTTCAAAACGGCAGCGTAATATCTCTTTCCAATCCGGTGTGCGTCTCAAAAAACCTCTTCATAGGCAATGAACAATTGACAGAACTGAATATTCCGGAGGGAGTTGAGGAGATAGGTCAAACCGCGTTTGAGCGCTGTCTTGGCATCACCAAGGTAAGTTTTCCCTCAACACTCCGGAAAGTAGGGGCCGATGCTTTTTTTGACTGCACCGATATAATGATGGTTAACATAACCTCATTGCAGGATTACTGCAGCATTTATTTCGGCAATCCCGGTGCCAATCCGTTCCAGGATTATATGATGAACCGTGCATTTACCTGGATGTTAATAAATGGTCAGTACCTTCGTGATATGGAGGTTCTGCACATCCCCAACGGCACAACTGAGGTTAAGCCCAACTCTTTTGCCAAGGTTGACAACACGGGTTCTATAATCATCCCGGCATCGGTAAACAAGATAGGAGCGTATGCGTTCTACACTTCGGTCCGTAGTCTGTACACAGTTTATATAGACGGCCATATCGACGATATGGGAGAGCATGCATTCGGCAACTGTCCTTACATAGGCACCTTGTAGGTGAATGATGCCAATCCTGACTCTATTCCTGACAATGCGTTCTACAACGACTATCACCCCAGCAATAAGGTTACGCTGGGAGTGGATTACAATTACAGGAACACCACCTGTTTTATAATTACACTTTTTTAATGCATCAAAAAATTCAGAACGATTATCTTCGTTTGCAACATTAACTTCTGTCACTTTTAAATTATCATATTCGTATATCAATGTGCTTTCAATGAAACCGCGCGCATGATGGCAATGTGGGCAAGTTGGTGAATGAAAGATTTTTATATTCGCAGCATTTGCATTTGCCATAACCAAGCATCCAAATATTGCAGATGCAAATTTTAATGTTTTCATTTTGTATTCTCCTTTTGTGATTACATGCAAAGATTATAGAAACAATCAAACCATCAATGCAAGTGTTTTTATTTTTTCTATTGCCAAAAAAAATGAAATAATATAAAATGTTCGTTAAGAGAAAAAGATGAAAGCAATCCACAATATTTTCAGTATTTTTATGTGCGCGTTGGCTATACATACTTGTTTTTCAGAGACATCTTTTGCAGGTAATACATTTACCCCCCCCTATATTGGTCCCATTAATTTTGATCCTATCCAAACTCAATTTGGCACCTATTGTATTGCAGGGCAATATATTGCCACTTTGAACGGTTCTGCGCTAATACCCGCTGTGGTATTTTACTCTTTATTTATACAATCATGGTCCTCTTATGATGATGGTGATGATGATGATAATAATGATATTGTAAATAACAAAGGATATTTTTGCTGGGATATAAACGATAGTTCTAAGAATTTTGAAAACATGCATAAATTTTTAAATGGTATTGAGGGCGATTCTATTTCCCCTTGTTATAAATTAAGTAAAGCAGATTTTGAACAACTAGTGACTGTTTTAAATGGCGGAAAATTCTCAGATGAATCCACACTGGAAAACAGAAAGGTAACCCCCAACGGAGAGTTGCCATACAGCACATATAATGACATAGCTACCGAACTTAAAGCAAGGGTTAATCCTTCGAATATCACTTGTGAATATTGTCCTAATAATGGTCTTACAGACGTTTCAGAGGCTACGTTTAATTCCGATGATAATACGTGGAGTTGGTCATCTTTTCAAACTATCGCAGATTGCAAAAAGAAAACATTTGAAGACAATACCGGATATTATGAATATAATACTACTTCTGAAGGTTGTTATTATGGTGGTACAAATTAAATTCCGTGTGATACCAGATGCATAACAATACTGATTACAAATAAAGTTGTTATTATAATTAAAATTATTTTTTGTCTTTTGTGTGCGTTCTTTGCACAACAATCGCAACACGGACAATCTTTCAGTACCAATATCCAAGACAAACATAACATCAAAGCAGAAAACACAAATATCCATGGTTCTATCCACTCTGGAACCAATGAAGTATGTGATATTTCTGGTGCAAAAAGTCCTATTAAAGATATTACTATGGGCAAAACACAACAAAACAAATGCGGTAGTAAAGATGCGATTACACCTAATTTAATTGCTTTGTTTTTCATTTGCGTTTCCTTTTTGTTTGTATTGCGATGAGACACCCGATTTTCGTTCAATATCACATTGTATGCTTCGCGCGCAATAACAAAAATCGGTGGCGTTCCCAGCAGAATTCGAATCTGCATCTAATCCTTAGGAGGGATTTGTTCTATCCTGTTGAACTATGGGAACACGTGTTGGTATTCTACACCTATAAAAAAATAAATCAACATTTAGTAATTGCAATCTGCAAAAGCTTTATTATAATGTGTTAAACGAAAACAAATTATAAACAACAGGCAAAAATACTATGGCAACAATAACAAGAGTTGATTTAGCAGATGCTTTGCGCAATCGTTTTGGGTTAACCAATGCTGATGCTTATAAAATGATAGACGTTATTTTTGATGAAATTGGGCAATCTTTGATTCATGGCGAAGATGTAAAAATCGCGGGTTTTGGGACTTTTAAAATATTATCTAAATCCGCACGAATCGGACGCAACCCACGCACAGGTGTTCCGGCTGTTATTTCTGCACGTCGCGTCACAAGTTTTCATCCAAGCAATGAATTCAGAAAAATTGTCGCAAAGAAAAAATAAAAAAAACTTAAAAAAACCGCCAAAATGGCGGTTTTTGTTTACCACAACTTCACACGTTTTTCCGGTGCAACATACATTTTATCCGTTTCATCAATATTAAACGCATCATACCAAGCATCAACGTGTGGTAGTATACCATTTACGCGCCACCGAGATAAAGAATGTTCGTCTGTTTTTGTTCTGCGTAAAATTTCTTCGTCACGAATGTTGCCGGCTTCGCCCATTGCATAAGCAATAAAAAATCTTTGATCTGGGGTTAAACCAAGCGCATCTTCTGATTTTTCACCAAAGTTTTTGTATGCT
>CAMZAC010000085.1 GCA_947304085.1 uncultured Alphaproteobacteria bacterium | reverse complement strand
ATTAAACTTTATTTCAGCATCGGTTAAATCTGCTTCTCTTAAATTGATTTCTTTTACATTACTGAAATTCAATTTACCACGTAATTTTGCTTGACGAAAATCAAATTCTTTTATTGAACATGTTTTTTGAATTACATCAATATCTTTTTGCGTTATTTCTTTATTACCAACATTAGCAAGAATCAATGTATCAATTGATTTTATGTTTTCTGTGTTTACCCCTTTGGTAGTTAGCAAATCGTATGTAAAAGCACCAAATTCTGTGTTTGGTGGCAGTTTAAATACATCAACAGTTTGTTCTTGTTTGTCTTTTATATAACCAATATTATAAGCATCATATAATTTACGTTTGTTTTCTGTGTTTTCTTCCCCTGGAAAAGCACAATTCAAATATTGTTTCAGAAATTCACGAACCTGCTTTATATATTTACCGTTCACGGGTTTATTAGCGGTACCTTTAACCTGATTGATAACATCACCATTGACCTCTATGGTGCAATGGGGTATTAATTGACCGTTTTTGGCACGACTGCGTAATGTATAGTATTGATTTGTATCTTGTTCTAAGATTTTTTGTGAATATCTTTGTGTCTTTTGACCAATACATATACCCATTTGGTTGCCTTCGTAAACCAAATTACGATGTTCGCCATGTTCTTTATAATATTCTGTATCTGGCAACAAACGATACATTACCAATCCATCACCAAAATCACGAATTGGTTCAATACCAATTTGACTTTGTTCGATTTGTTCTTGTTCGCTTTGTTTATTACGGTTTTCTTCCGCAATACGTGTCAACAAACTGTTATAAATATTAACAATGTTTTCAGGCGTTAATTTATCAACCGTTATGTTCAATTCTTTTGCATCAGCCTTTATTATATCAACAATTGATTCTGGTTTGGTTATCTTGCTTTCACGATTGCCAAATACGTAATCTACATAATCAGATATTTCACGAAAATTACGCGCCATTTCAGAAGATTTAAATTCATATTCATCTGCATAGATAAAACCGTCTGCGCCAATTTCTGTTTGAAAATCAGCGTTTTTCACGTATTCATTAGCCAGATATCGCAAGCACCCATATTTTTTTATAGTTGGGCTAAGATTACTAAAACCTTTTTGCATTTTTTCTGCGATAGTTTCGCGTTGTTTGGTTTCTAAAACATTTATATCTTTGTTTATATCTGCTATTGCCGACTTGAATTTTTCAACAGGCATTTCTTTTTTTCTGGATACTATTTCATTTCTGGTTGATTTAGCCTTGTCTAATTCAGCATTAATTTCTTTGATTTTAATATCATAGTCAGCGGTAGTTTTTTGTGCGTTATCAATTTGTTTTTCGTATTCGTCTGCTCGATTTCTATCAAACACCAAATTTGCCATAACATTTGCATATTCATGTGCATTAGATTGGTTTTCAAAAACCATTTCACGAATTAAATCTTTTATTTTTTTTAATGCCATATCAAATATCCTTTATTATACAACTTCTGTCACAGCACGCAGGGCGCCATCGCGTGATAATTGGACGACGCGGATTTTCTTTTTCATTTCTGCGATTAAATCTGTTCTGTCGTATGCTGGTTGTGTGTGCAAAATGCGATCAGCAAATGCTGCGTATGCAGCCTCGGCAGATTCTGCGTGAATTGTTGTATAGAAATGGTCGTGTCCTGTGCCCAACATTTCCCACAGAACCGATGCATTGTCTGTTGATATTTCACCACCGATAATTACGTCTGGCGTCATACGAACGACCAAGTCCAGCAATCTGGCATAATTAAAATCGTTTGTTTGTTCTGTTCTGGATAATACAAAATGCACACGATTTTTCTGCGGAACATTTATTTCACGTGCGTCTTCCACAGTAATAACACGACTGTTTTGGTCGATAAGTGTTAACATATGATTCAAAAATGTTGTTTTACCAGTTGCTGTTGCACCACTTATCAAAATAGGACTGCCGTCATTAATTGCAGACATCAATCTGTCATACGGGTCGTCTGGGCGAACTGATTTGCGTGGTTTAACTTTTAATAATTGTTTACCACGTTCCAAATGATAGTTTTCAAAACTGACATCGTGCGCGCCACCACCACGAATATTCAGCGCAACACCCCCAGTCACATCACGTTCGTCATATTGAACATTTGGTCCAGCGATAGCAGAAAAACGATGATTGCCGGGCAGGGTTGCATAAACCACAGGCGTACCACGAATCGGATCAAATGGACGTTCGTATATATTTGCAACTGTATGAATTAAATCAACCAGATATTGTTTTGATAAAATATCTGAATTATATGCCACCCACGGAACGCGCGCACCATGCAGACGCATCCACACTTCGCCAGCATGGTTTATTGCGATTTCTTCCACGAAAGATGGAGTATAAAAATCTTCCAGTGGTTTTAATAAAGATTCCAGAACTACATTTCCCATAATTACCATTTTATCACAAATCGTTGCTTGAATCAAAATGCTTTATTTGATAAAATAAAAAAAAAGAGAGAAACAAAAATGAAAAAATCAATATTTTATATTTTGGGTCTTGCGTTTATACTTGGGGCATGTGCTGATGGGAATCGTGACTATTATGATTCTGTAAATGATGGCGGCACAGTTTATAACGAACAAGCAAGTGCGAACATATCAGAAAAAAACGAATTTTCTGAAATAGATTCATATCGACCAAGAACTATGGCAGAACGTGAGCAGTCTTCGAATCGTTGGGATACTGCCCGTAAAGAAACCAGATGGCAAGAATACAAAGGCACCATGGTTCGTGTAGAAATTTTGCTTGGTGATACAGATGTTCGTAAAATGCGTTTACGTTTAATGCAAAATGCATCTGGGGCGGATATTGATGCAGATGCCAGAACTGTGTTGGCTCGTGTGGCAGATTATGAAATGAAACGTGTTTGTGGTCGTAATGCAGAAAGTATAGTGGTGGTATATGACGAACCTTCGGTTGAGGTTATGCGTCCTACTTCATTCTTTGATTATCGTGTTGAAGCAGAAGGGGCCACAATACGTGAATATGGTTTCAGATGTGTTTATAACAAATAACAAAAGGAAAAATTATGAAAAAGATAATGTCTTTGTTTTTAGTATGTGGTGCTATGGTGT
>CAMZAC010000084.1 GCA_947304085.1 uncultured Alphaproteobacteria bacterium | reverse complement strand
TTGAAGCCGGTGCAGATTTAAATATAAAAAATAAGTATGGTCGTACAGCATTGATGGAGGCGGCTTATAACGGTTACAAAGATATCGTAGATTCGCTGATTAAAGCCGGTGCAGATTTAAATATAAAAAATAATAGGGGTTACACAGCGTTGATGGAGGCGGTTAGTGATGGTCATGAAGGTATTGCAAAATCGCTGTTAAAGGTTGTTGAACAACAACACACAGAAGAATTAAACGAAGCGGAACAAAAAATTGCTAAACTTGAAGCACAAATTGCTTTGAACAATCTTCAAGCCAAAAAGATAGCAAAACAACGTATGAGGGCTTTGAGGCTTGGTCAATACAGACATAGATAACCATACATAAAAACCCTGAAATTTTCAGGGTTTTTCTTTTGTTTTCTTGTTTTTGATTCAAACAGATAGATTATTTAAATTTGAACCAAATAAAAAAACCACCGTTTTTAAAATTCGGTGGTTTTTAGACAAGTGAAATAAACCGCATGCCACGATTTTTTCAAGATACATTATATCATATTTTTTAATGAATTCCTAAGAAATCTTTCCAATAGGTTTATGTTTTTTTGAGTGGTATACTTTCTGTGAAACAAAGGAGTAAAAAATGGCTTTTTGGAAATTTGTTCTGGCAATGGTTTTGTCTTTCTTGCCTGGATTATTGGGATTATTTTTTTCACCAATACAATCTGGACAAAATGTGTGGTATGGTTCGCTGAATAATTCTGCACTAACTCCTGACGGTTGGGTGTTCAGTGTGGTTTGGACGATATTATATTTCTTAATAGGTCTGGCTTTGTTTTTTGTTATGCAACACAAGCAGACGAAAAACAATCATGACAAAGCAGGTGCTTATACTGCGTTTGGTATAAATATCGTTTTGAATTTTTTATGGTCGTTTGTGTTTTTTGGGGCACAGTTACCAGAAGCTGCATTGATAGTTTTAACGGCTTTGATTATCACTGCAATATTTATGGCACGCGCATTTTACAGAATCAGAAAAGCGGCTTTCTGGTTGGTTGTGCCATATTTGGCTTGGTTGATGTTTGCGTTCTATCTTAATGCGATGATAATTTGTTTAAATTAGTTTTTATTGTATAAAGAAAAACCCTGAAAAATTCAGGGTTTTATCTATTTGTGTTTTGAGATATTTTTTTCTATTAAGTTACGATATTCTGATTTCAATCGTTTTAAAAATTTATATGCATTTTGACATTGTGTGCAATCTTTTTTCTTGCAACGAGATTCTTGACATTCGTATTTATGATATTTTTTTTGTTCTTCGGAATTGGGGGTATAAGATAATGTGCTGTCAAAAAGTACTTCATATTTTTCAATGAACATATTTTTTAAACTTCCAAATAATTCTTTGGTCATATATTGTTGGTTTTGTGTAATTGTGTTTAGTAATAAATGAAATCGGTGAATATATGCGTTTTTATATTTTATAAAATTATCTTCATCAGACATTATATAAGACAATGAATTTGGGTGGTTGTTATAAAAATAAGTCACGTCAGGTGCAGTGGCCGTTTTGTCAGCATAAAGTACAGCTAAATCGCAAAATAATATGTCTTCATCAAGATTCATACATGGTGTGAAACGTAAGTTGTATTTGTTCAGCATAGCACGACTGAATAACGCAAAATTTGCGCTTTCACGAATTTCTGCTTCAAGTAATAGGCTTTGTTTGTCTGTTGGCAGGTTCCCCCGAATGGAGCGTTCTTTATAAATTTCTTTCAGCATATAAGAATCACCCGTATTCGAAGCAATTTTACCACCCAAGACAATCTCTGCGTCTGTGGTGTATGCGGCGTGCAGCATATTTACAAAATATTTATCATCAAAATGTATTTCGGACAATTTATCTATGGTTTTGCGTTCGGTTTCATAATAAGAAATATACCCAAATTCTTCGCATAATGGTTCTGGAAAATATTCATCAAAAGCTTTGTGGTTTATTCCAACCATGTCATCACCATCAACAAAGGTGATATATTTTCCATGAGATGCATCGATTCCTGTATTACGCGCAACTGACACACCTTTGTTTTCTTGGTGTATAATTTGCATATTGTTGTGATGCTTGGCAATTTTGTTTAAAATAGGCAACGTATAATCCGTAGAACCATCATCAACAACAATTATCTCTGATTCATCGGCACCTTGTTGACGAAAAATGCTTGTCATGCAACGGCGAATGTATTTTTGCACGTTATAAACAGGTATAATAATAGACAAGTCAGGTGTTTTCATTTTGCGATTTATTTTTAGTTGTTTTTTGTTAACTTGTTAATAACAATGTAATACAAAAAAACAAAACGTCAAGTTTTTATAATGATTGTCAGATTAGGCAATAAAATTGAAATTTATAATAGGTGGGGTTAATACTTTAATTCTTTGAATTCGGGGTTACCAAGATTTAATGCTTTTAACCCCAATTCTTCAATATAATCTGGTGAATTATTTGGATGTTGCAATAAATATATATGGTGTTGCATTTGTTGTAAATTCTTTTGCGCGACCGCCAACTCTGAACGATTGCGATTCAAACGCCATGCGTTTATAACAAAACTTTGAACATTTTGGGTTCCAAAAAACAATCGGACAAAGAAAAATATCGCGACAATCATAAACAAAATTCCCCATTTACCGCGAGCGCCACAAGACCAAGCGCTTTTTACAAAGTCAAAGAAATTTTTGATTTTTGTCCACATAACGTGTATTATATCACAAATGTTTAGAAATAATAACCAAATTTTTGCTGCACCACTTGCTGGTATAACGGATAAGCCATTTAGAAAGATTCTGCGCCAATTTGCACCGGATATTTCTTTGGTGACCGAAATGATTTCGTGTCATTCGTTGGTTGGCGGGCACAAAAACTGTATTCGCAATTTTGACAATTATACTGATGAAGGCAATATTGGTGCTCAGATTTTTGGTGCTGAACCTGAATTGATGGGTATGGCGGCCAAAATTTTACAAGATGCAGGTGCGAAATGGATTGATATAAATATGGGCTGTCCCGTGCCAAAAGTTGCAACGCGTGCTGGGGCAGGTGCTTTTTTGATGAAAGACCACGTATTGGCTGGGCACATAATTGAAAGTTGTGTAAAGTCTGTATCGGTACCTGTATC
>CAMZAC010000083.1 GCA_947304085.1 uncultured Alphaproteobacteria bacterium | reverse complement strand
GTTGCATACTTTTTTGCCTGTGAAACAGTCAACATTGTATTTGGATCATACTCATCCCCCTTTGATTCAGGCGATTCTATGACATCAAATAATCTTTTGACGTGTATAGAGCCATTTTTACGATCTATGTTTGCAACGATATTAAATTCTTCGCCATACTTATGTTTTGCAATTTTTGCAATGGCTGCCTCTAATGATTCAATAACAGTTTCTTTATCTATCATTTTTTCTTGGGCCAAAGAATCGATGGCAAGTAATAAATCTTGACGTGGCATAGATTCAAAAGACATTTTTATTCTCCTTGGTGTTTTTTTATGTTTTATTTCTTACTGAAAGAGCGGGGCTTTACAACCCCGCTCTTAAAATCTACTTTTTTAAGAACACCTTAATTATGTATTCCGAATCGTCAAAAATCAAGAAAAAAATTAGTATTTTTAATATATAACAGCCAATACATTATTTTTATTGTTGCTTGACGGTTAGGCTTTTGGGTTTTATACTTTGCATTATGAATATTATAAGCAGATATTTTAGACGCCAATTAATAGGTGTGTTTGTCATGTTGTTGCTGATTCTTACAGGATTGGCATGGATGATGCAAATTATGTCTATGATGAAATTCTTGATAAATTATGGTGTCAAGTTTTCAAGCTTTGTGTATTTAACATCGTTAATGATACCTTTTATTATTTCAATTATTATCCCTTTTGTGACATTTATTGCAATAATATTCATCTATAACAAAATGATTACCGAAAACGAAATCACCGTTATGGCGGCATCTGGTTTATCGCCCTGGCAATTGGGAAAACCAGCAATAAAATTGGCTGTTGTTTTAACAATTTTGCATTTTATTTTAAGCGTTTGGGTTGTTCCATCCAGTCAAGCGATGTTTTACAGCACACAATGGAATCTGCGATATGGATTGGCACACTTAAAATTGCAAGAATCTGCTTTTACAAAAATGGCTAACGGTTTGGTCGTTTATGTAGATAATGTATCTGGACAAGATTTAAATCAGGTTATGCTGTCAGATATGCGCGATATAAACAATCAAATGTTAATTTTTGCAGAGCGCGGAAAATTGGTGTCTACAACACACGGATTATCAATAGTGACGGATAATGGTTCCTTGCAAATGCTTGGTAAAAACGGCTTTACAACTGGAACATTTGATAGTTTTGATATGGATTTAAATTTGGTAGACAATGACGCAGATGTCGCTTTTCGTGTCCGCAGAATACCAACCATTGATTTATTGAAAAATCTGGTTAGCCAAAGTGATGTACATCGCCATAAAAAAACATTGGTTGAATTATGCACAAGATTTATAAACCCATTTATGAATTTAATTTTAGCGCTTGTATGTGTATTGATTTTATTAAAGTCTTCTTTGTTAAGACGTCGCACCAGTTTTGCGCCTGCCATAGCTGTATTATCAATGGCTGGCATTATGGCAACCTATATGTCCGCATCTAATATGGTGACCAGCATAACCGATGTAATATTTGTTGCGATTGGGGTGTTTTTATTGTTATTTATTTTAATTGGTTTATTAATAAAGAAATGAAACATTTGACTCCATCTTTATTAACCATATTTATCGTCAGCGATGCTTTGGCGCTTGGTGTTAATATGAACGAACCCAAAACAATTAAATCTGACAAAATAGAATATAATGTGAAATCCGAAGAAATAAAAGCATCCGGCAACACAGAAATAACTAATACCTCTGGTCAAAAAATAAAGTTAAACGAATTAACATTAACAAACAAAGCAAATTTTGTATCTGCTGATGATATAGAATTATGGTTGGGTAAAAACGTTTATGTTCGTGCAGAAGAAATAACAAAAGAGAAAAACGAAACAATTGCACAACACGCTGTTTTTACAGCCTGTGACAAATGTGATTCATTTGGTAATGCGTGGGAAATATCTGGTAATACGATTATTCATGACATTGATGAAAAAATGTTGTATTTCCATAATGCTATATTTTGGCTATACAATGATAATTTACCTATATTTTGGTTGCCTTATTATGCGATTCCTGATCCGACCGTTAAATATAAATCCGGTCTTTTAATGCCAAGCGTTAATTCAACCAATGGTATGGGAATGCAAATGAATGTGCCTGTGTATATAAACATTTCAGACAGACACGATTTAACACCCACATTTTCGTTTTTAACAAAAGATAATCCTTTATTTCAATTGGAACACAGATTAAATTTAGATCATGCTGCTTTTCGGACTCGGGGCGCATACACACATAACAAAGAAGGCGAAGATCGTTGGTATATATATAATAACGACAAAATAGAACTGGGTGAAAACGCACGTGCATTTGTATATGTTAATCGCACATCTGATAAAACCTTTTTGCAAAAATATGGTTTTTACGAAAACCAACCATACTTAGATTCTGGTGCAAAACTTGAAATATTTGGTCAGACCAGTTATGTTGTTTCTGATGCACACATATTCCAAGAATTAAGAACAGAATCTACATCTGGTAATATATTACCAAATATCCGTGGAATTTATCAAACAAACCCATTATTCAAAGAAACCTATTTAAAACTTACTGGCGATGTATTAAGCGTCTATGGTGACCAGGTTTCTAATCAACGATTTATTGGTGAAGGCAGAATTATATCTCCGTGGACTTTGTGGGGCGGTAATCGATTAACACTCAGTGCCGCGACAAGATATGATATTTATAGCTTCGAACACACCTCTATTTATGATGATAGTTTTCAAAGCGGTGTTGATGAATCTTATTCTGGATTAAAAACTCGTTTCTTGCCAAGTGGTTATGTTGAATGGGGATTACCTTTGTTCAGTTCAATAAATGATTGGACTTATATCATAGAGCCACGTGCGCGATTAACAATTATGGAACATTCAGATACAAAATCAGTATTTGCTTTGACAAACGATTCTGCTGGACGTTTTTTATCTGATACCACATTATTTTCAAACAACCGATATGCAGGTTTTGATGTATGGGAAAATGGCAATTTTACAGACTATGGATTACAATGGATTGCCTTTAATAATAATCATAACATAGAAATATTTGCGGGACAAACATATGATTTTAAACATCGCAACCAGGAAGACATAGACTTTAATGATAACGGTTTTAGAAAT
>CAMZAC010000082.1 GCA_947304085.1 uncultured Alphaproteobacteria bacterium | reverse complement strand
ATACCAGCTTCGCGAAGCTGTTTGATTTGGCGTTCGACCATGGTGTCGCCATTAATTTCAAAAAGTCCTTTTGGCAAGTGTTGCGAAAGTGGCATACAACGACTGGAACGGCCAGCAGCCATAATAATTGCGTTGTCGACTTTATATGGTAAAAGTGCCTGTAATCCGGCTTGGGTAATTTGGTTGTCTTTTATCCAACCAGCCTTTTCACAAGATAAAATAACATCGTCAGAAAAGATAGAAGTGTCTTCATTTCTGCGAACTGCCATAATATAATTAAATTGTTGTTCCGTCATAATTAATATAAACCTAAAAATTTATTTGTTTCTGTATTTTCTTATTTTTTCTCTGCGAGTTTCCAACACGTCCTGTCTATTCATAAAATAGTTTTCTAAAAACAGGTATAAATCACCCAATTCTCCGTTGATTTTTTGACTTAATAAATCAAAATTTTCTTTTTTTGCGTTTGGGGTTGCCTTTAAGATTCTTTGTTGATCAGTTAAAATTTGAATTTCACGACAATGATCTAAAATCGCATACATATTAAAAGTTTCTGGAAAAGGAAACAAATTTTCTGTCATCTTTATGCCTTTTATCTAAATTTATGGCGGAGACTAAGGGGTTCGAACCCTTGATACAGTTGCCTGTATTCACGATTTCGAGTCGTGCGCATTCAACCAGCTCTGCCAAGTCTCCACGCGTGCAAATTATACATAAACCAAATAAAAATGCAATGCTTTAATTTTGTGTATTTGAAATCTGTTTATATTGCATTATAATATTAATAATAAGAAAAAACTTTATTTTTTATAAAATATGGTATCATAATGAACGAATACTAACAAAAGGGATTATAAATGAAACGTTCTGATATAATAAGAACTTTGCAGATTCAATTTAAAAATATGCGTGCCAGCGACGCAATGAGCATGTTAGATTGTGTCGTGGATACAATGAAAAACGCTGTCGCGAATGATAACCGAATCGAAATACGTGGTTTTGGAACTTTTCAATCCAGAAAACGTGCAACGAAAAACGGTTATAATCCCAGTACTGGTGAAATGATACACTTAGATGCGGGCAAGACTATTTTGTTCAAACCAAGTCGTGAATTAACAAAAAAAATGAATGGATAAAAAATGGCAGCTGGGATTAAAAACCGTGACCGTGATAAATATGACCGTATTCGCAAATTGATGTGGATAAAGTGCGAGGCATGCGGTCGTCTGGTATATTATAAAGATTACAGAAACAATCACTATGTATGTCCAAGGTGTGGTCGTGCTTTTATAATGACCCCTAAACAGCGTTTTAATCTATTGTTTGACAGTATATATTGGGATAAATATGATTTGCCTGTAAGTATTGATGATCCATTAAATTTTGTTGATCGTGTTGCTTATAAAGAAAGATTAGAAGAAGCACGCGAAGAAACAGGCTTTAATGACGCGATTGCTACAGCAGACGGCAAAGTTGCCGGAATTGATACGACGATTTGCGTTATGAACGGTGATTTTATGATGGGGTCTATGGGGCGTGCCGCTGGTGATGCAATTGTTGCAAGTATTGAACATGCGATTGAGCTGAAAAATCCATTTGTTATGGTCACTTGCAGTGGTGGTGCACGTATGCAAGAAAACATTTTATCATTAATGCAAATGGCGCGAACAACTGTTGCAGTGAACAAATTACATGAAAATAAATTGCCATATATTGTTATTTTAACAGACCCGACATTTGGTGGTGTGACAGCTTCATTTGCTATGTTGGGTGATATCCATATTGCTGAATCTGGCGCACGTGTTGGTTTTGCTGGTCGTCGTGTTATTGAACAAAATATTCACGAAAAATTACCGTCTAATTTCCAAACGGCAGATTATTTGTATGAACACGGTATGGTCGATATAGTTGTTCCACGGGCCGAATTAAAAGATTCTTTGGCGCGCGTTTTGCGTGTTTTGACCAAACAGCCTGGCGAACCAAAGGTTATAGATGTTAAAACACCGAAAAACGACAGTTCTAAAAAGTCGCGTGATATGGGCAAAACACCAGAATATGACAAGGTGTTGTTGGCTCGTAATGAAAACCGTCCGCATTTCTTGGACTATATCAATGGAATTGTTGACGATTGGTCTTATCTGGCGGGCGACAGATGCTTTGGTGAAGATGCGGCAATGTGTGGCGGTTTAGGCTATTGGTACGGTATCCCAGCGGTTATAATTGGCCAGGAAAAAGGTCGTACAATTGAAACCCGTCAAAAACACAGATTTGGTATGCCAAATCCCGAAGGTTATCGTAAAGCCCAACGTTTAATGCGTTTGGCTGAAAAGTTTAATTTGCCTTTGATTTCGTTGTTTGATACGGCTGGTGCATTTGCGGGTGGTGCAGCTGAAGAACGTGGTCAGTCCCAGGCTGTGGCATCAAGTATTGCAACAGGATTAAAAATACGAACACCGTATATCGCAGTTAATGTGGGCGAAGGCGGTTCTGGTGGTGCGATTGCAATCGGAACAGGTGACAGAGTAATGATGTTGGAAAATGCAATTTATTCTGTGATTGCGCCTGAATCTTGTGCCAGTATCTTGTGGAAAGATAATAAATTCAAAGCCCAGGCTGCAACGGCACTGAAATTAACTGCACGTGATATGGCATCATTAAATGTGATTGATAAAATTATATCAGAACCAGGTGGTGGTGCACATCAAGATTGGCAAACGACTATGGAATTATTGGCAAAATCAGTTGCTGATGCAATCAAAGAATTGCAAGAAATTCCTGTTGAAAACTTGGTGACAGAGCGCGCAAAAAAGTTTTTAGCGATGACCCGTGATGTCGAAATATATCAACCAGATTATGTAGCAGAAGAAAAACAAATATAAAACAAAAACCGCCATTGTGGCGGTTTAATTTTATGGCGGAGCGTATAGGACTCGAACCTATGGACCGCTATAACACGGTCACGGATTAGCAATCCGCTGCATTACCACTCTGCCAACGCTCCGGATGGGTTGTATTATATATGAACACCTTGCCAAATGCAAGTGTCGATTTTATTTTTTTAATAACTTTAATAATGTGGGTTGAATACCAAACTGTTGGCATAATTCTTGGATGTCATCAAAAGATGCTTTTTTTTCCGGTTTTGACAGCACGAATTAAAATGTTTTTAGGTGTGTGTTCCATTTCTATGAATTCCATAATTTGAACAGAATACCCCATGGATTCAAGAAG
>CAMZAC010000081.1 GCA_947304085.1 uncultured Alphaproteobacteria bacterium | reverse complement strand
AATTGGTTCGATCAATTTCGTCATTTACTATCTTCAAAATATAAAAACTTGAAATATATTGGACGATTGGATTATAAAACAACGGGTTTATTGTTGTTAACTAATAGTGGTGATTTTGCTCGTAAGATGTCATTGCCAAAAAATCGTATTTCACGAACATATATTGCGACGGTTGCAAAATATACTGAATCAGGATTAGATGTTGCGCGAAAAGGGGTGTCAATTGATGGTGTGGCATATCAACCAATGCGGATAGATGTTATTGATGAAAACAAATTACGCGTCACAGTCACAGAAGGCAAAAAAAATGAAATCAGAATAGTGTTAAAACATGTTGGGGCACCAGTAATCGCTTTGCATCGTATATCGTATGGGCCAATTCAGTTGGATAAATTGCAAACGGGGAAAATTTTGGAAGTTGATAAGAAAACAATTGACCTGATGTTAAAAAATTTCTAGAATCAAAATATCACAATAAGGGGGGAGTTTATGAAAAAAATCAAAAACACAAAAAAAAGACAGGCTGCACAGCTTGCTGTAGAGGCAAAAGATAATTGCTGTTCTGCGTCAAGTGTTTGGTCTTGGACTATCTATGTTTATTGGTTTATAATTTTATTTTTCATTGCCACTACATTTTATATTTTGGGGCGCAGTCACGAATTTTTACATCCGACAACGCAAAATATTGTTATCACAGAAGAACCATTGGTTCAACCTGCATCTGATATTGAATCTATTAAAGCAAAGTTGCAGGCAGGGGATGTTGAAGAAGCTATGGTTGAATTAAATGATGCCATCAAAGATGGTGCGACATCTGATTTATATACCTTGCGTGGTGAAGCGTATATGCAACAAGGTGTTTATACAAATGCTTTGGAAGATTTAGACAGTGCCATAGAAAAAGATTCGTTGAATGCAATTGCTTTTTATGACAGGGCTTTGTTAAATACTCGTCTAGAGAATTATGAAGCCGCTTTGAATGATATCAATAATGCTTTGGCTGCTCAATCTATGAAACCTGCTGATATTTTGACTATGCGTGATTTGTATGCAAAACGTGGTCAATTGAATTTGTGGTTAAAGAACTGGCAAGGGGCTGTTGCAGATTATACGAATTCTTTGGCACGTGCAGAGGGCAGAATCTCTGCAGATGTTTATGCAGAACGTGCAGAAGCTTTTACTGCGTTGGGTGATTATGAAAACGCTGTTAATGATTATACTTCTGCTGTTCGTGTAATTTCTGAACAAATTCAAGCAGCAACAACCCAAGAAGAACGTGAAAAACAATCCAGCAGCGCTGTAAATTATTTTGAAAAATCTGCTGCGTTGAATTTCAAAATGGGCAATGTAGATAATGCTCGTAGTGATTTGGAATCTGCGTTTGCAATAGCTGTTGCGTTGGGTGATGATGAGAGTGCAGATAGAATTCAAAAACTGATAAATGATTTGAATTAAAGACTATAAATCCGCCATTAGTGTTCAAAAAATGTAAAAATGGCGGATTTTTTTTTGACTTTTTCGTTTTATGGTAATAAAATGCCAATATGTTTTATGATGTATTTACTTTTTATATGACTACAACAACCCCTTTGGGGGTCTAGATTTCTATTTGCGCAAAATGATTGTGCGTATTATAATAAACAAGCAATTTAATAAAAAAATAAGAATAACAAATAAAAGGTAATAATTATGTCTTATCCAATTGAAACAATTCGTCATTCGTTGGCACACGTTATGGCAGCTGCTGTCCAAAAATTATATCCAGACGTAAAGTTTGCTGGTGGGCCTGCGATTGAAAACGGATTTTATTATGATTTTGATACAGAACATCGTTTTAGCGAAGAAGATTTCGTGGCAATTGAAAAAGAAATGAAATCTTTGATTAAAAGCGATGGTCGTTTTGACAGACGCGAAATATCTTTGGATGAAGCAAAAAAGATTTTCGCAAATCAACCATATAAAATGGAATGGTTGAATGAATACGATGCAAATGGCGAAGTATTATCAATTTATACTTTCCGTGATTTCACAGATTTGTGTCGTGGCCCACACGTTGTATCCAGCAAAGATTTACCAAAAGACGGTTTTAAAATCAGAACAGTTGCTGGTGCGTACTGGAAGGGTGATTCGAAAAATAAAATGTTGCAACGTATTTATGTTGATGCATTTGCAAGTGCTGAAGAATTGGCTGACTTCTTGAAGATGCAGGAAGAGGCCGCAAAACGCGATAACCGTAAACTGGGTAAAGAAATGGATTTGTTCCATTTTGAACCTGAATATGCGCCAGGTGCTGTATTCTGGCACGATAAAGGCTTCAAAATTTATCGTCGTTTGATTGACTTTATTCGTGAAACACAAAATCGTTTTGGATATTTGGAAATTTCAACTCCAACGGTTATGGAACGTTCTTTGTGGGAAAAATCTGGGCATTGGGCAAAATATGCAGATCATAATTATTCTGGAAAAACTTTGGATGGTAAAGATTTCTGTGTGAAACCGATGTCTTGTCCTGGCGGAATGTTGGTTTTTGCCCAGGGTATTAAGTCATACAAAGATTTACCGTTGTATTTGGCTGAATTCGGTAAAGTGAATCGTTATGAAGCATCTGGGGCTTTGGCAGGTTTGATGCGCGTGCGTGAAATGACACAAGATGATGCACATATATTCTGTACAGAAGAACAAATGCAAGAAGAAGTTGTCAAGGCATTGAACTTGATAAAAGATATATATAGCAAATTAGGATTTACAAAAATCTTGTTTGATTTAGAAACTCGTCCTGATAGCGAATTCAGAATTGGTAGTGATGAAGTGTGGGATTTTGCTGAAGATACTTTGCGCAAGGCTCTGGATACAGCTGGTGTAGAATATATCGTTGCCGAAGGCGAAGGTGCATTCTATGGTCCAAAAATTTGTGCATATTTGTGGGATGCAATTGGCCGTAAATGGCAATGTGGTACTGTGCAGTTAGATATGAATTTGCCAGAAAGATTTGATTTAACTTATATCGGTGAAGATGGTGAAAAACATCGTCCAATTATGTTGCACCGCGCTATGTTGGGGTCTATTGAAAGATTCTTTGGAATCTTCTTGGAATCAACTGCTGGTGTGTTGCCATTGTGGTTGTCCCCAGAACCTGTGGTTGTGACGCCTGTATCTGAAAAATACAAAGATTATGCAAACGAAGTAGTGGAGCAGTTGCGTAAGGTTGGTGTTTATGCACGTGCTGATTTGCGTGATGAAAAAGTTAATTACAAGATTCGTGAATTGTCTTTGATCAAGACA
>CAMZAC010000080.1 GCA_947304085.1 uncultured Alphaproteobacteria bacterium | reverse complement strand
TATAAAAACTTGTCAAAATATATTGACTTTTTTGTTTTTTTGTGTATCATTGTATTGACAGTTGGAAAAAATCTCAAACAAAACAATGACAAACAAAGGGAGAATAACAATGGCAGAAACAAAACAAACAAAAGCTTTTGATAGAAATGAATTATGGAAAGATCTGGCATTTTTAAGCGAAGGTCAATGTCGTAAAGAATTCACAGATTTGTTCCCAATGTTGAAAAAATACGAAACTGAAAAAATATCAAAGTATATACCAGAAAATTTTGGTGTTACATCTACGCCATACAAAGAACTGGATAATGATGGTAAAGAGCGGCAATTATGGTGTAATAAATTTATAAAAGTGTTTAATCAATATAATGAAGCATTGAAAAATAAAAACACAGAATTTATGAAAATTTTTAATTTCTGGTTGTCTTTGTTTAAATATAAAGCAGTAGACGTACAAAAAGGTACAATGTATTCTTATAAAGATTTTTTATTGTTTGATTTAGACAAGGTTTTGACTTCTGTAAAGGTTATGCGTGAATTATTTAGTGAAGTTACACAATATGCATTTTTGAAATCTGTTAAGCAACATATTAACAGACTGCCTGAGGATGACAAAAAACAGGTTAAAAAACATCTTGTGGAAGAAAAGCAAGAAATTGCATTGTATAGATGTATAGCCGAAAATAAAAATGCGACACATAAAGATTTAAAAGATTTGTTACAAATATTGGGGGCTTTTGATAATGATATAAATAATTATTCCAAAATTAAAGAGGCATTAGAAAAAGGTCGCTTAGGAGAGCTTAATAAACATATTATTGAAAGAAAACGACAATATTTATCAATCTCAAGAGATTATATAGATAAGATCAAAGTAGAATTAGATAGATTGTTAAAAATGGATCCTATTAAAAAAGCAGCTAGTTTTGATAATTGGTTCAAATCTGTAAAAGATTTGGTGAAAGATGGTGAATGTGCTGCACAAAGATTGTTCGTTGATAAGGTGAACGTTGGAGATCAGTACTACCCTTCCTATGATGGGTACATTTGGTATTACCAAAATTCCGAAGGAAAAGGATTATGTGCATTGTTTGACGAAATAGAACAAAATTTGAATAATACTTCAGCAATTTACATCAGTACATCTGAAAAAGAAATAGAGGAATTACAAAAACAATTATTGAAAGCAAATAACGAAATTACAGCAAGAGATAGAACAATAGCAATGAATAAATCAACCATAGAAACACAGAAAAAGGCTATTGAGGCCAGAGATGATATTATTGCAAAACAACAGATTCTTATTTCTGATTACGGTGATAATGCCAAAGCTTATGCTGCTTCGCGTGTCAAAGGGAGAGTGTACGGTCATAATTCCGATGACGCAAAATACAAAAAAGCAGAAGATGGGGCAGAATCTTTGGGCATTCGGGCTGAAGATCTGGCAAAATTGGTTGCGCAACTAGAACATTAATACTAATCACGAACACCGCCAAAACGGCGGTGTTTTTTTCTTGATATTTGATATTTTTATAATACAATTAAAGTGTGCAATGAAAAAAAGGACAAAAACCGATGCGAAAATAATGTTGTATCTTGAAAATAATCGCGCAAACTTTTTGCGCCAGTTTAATCAACAACATTAAAAGGTTTTTGTTATGTTTATAATTTCTTTATCAAATGTAGTTTTCAGTTATGATTCAACAAACAATTTGTTTGATGGTGTTTCTGTTGCTTTTAACAACGTGGACAAAGTTGCCATTGTTGGTGATAATGGCTGTGGTAAAACAACATTATTAAAATTGTTAAATGGGGATATTTTGCCTGATTCTGGCAATGTGTCACGTAATGCATCTGTGTATATGTTGAATCAAATAAATGCGTCTGATTCCAAAAGTGGTGGGGAACGCCAGAGTTATGAATTGGCGCGTGCTTTTGATAGTTTTGCAGATATTTTATTATTTGACGAACCGACAAATAATCTGGATTACGATGCACGACAAAGATTTTTTAATAATTTGGCATCTTATCCGTTTGGTGCTGTCATAGTATCACATGATCGTGAATTATTACAAAAAGTTGATAAAATAATAGAACTGGAAAATGGACACTTGAAAGTATATGGTGGCAATTATGATTTCTATGTTGCCCAAAAAGAATGCGAACAAGAAAATATACGTTCCAGATATTCAGATGCACAAAAGGAAATTGCACGTTTAAATAATACATTAACCACAGCGCAAAATACGCGTCAACATCATGAAGCAAAACAAAATAAAGACAAAGAAAACGCAAAACGCAGTCGCTTAGCAACCAATGCTTTGAAAGGTAAAAGTCAAGAAACAGAAGCAAAAAAACGTGCTGTGATACAAAAGAAGCTGAACGAACAATTTGATGTTCAGCAATCTTTATCAAATCAAATGCGTGATGATAAAATCAAAATACCGATGCCAAACAAAGATTTTTACAGCAAAGAATTAGTGCAAATAAAAAATCTACATTTTGCATATAACGACAGAGTGATTTTTAATAACTTTGATTTTACAATGTTCGGTAAAACACGTATCAGATTGATTGGTAAAAATGGGGCTGGTAAAACGACTTTGTTAAAATTGATTTGTGGTAAATTAAACCCACAATTTGGGGAAATTAAAGTGTTTGGTAAAATCGCATATTTAAATCAAGATTTATCAATCTTGGATAAAAACAAATCAATTGTTGAAAATATTATGGATACATCAAATGTATTAAAACATGATGCGCATGCAATTGCAGCTAATTTTGGTTTTCGTGGTGATACATCAAATAAAAAGGTTGGTGTGCTATCTGGGGGCGAACTTTTAAAAGCAACCTTGGCAGCAGTTCTTGGCAGTGCAGAACAACCGGATTTGTTGATACTGGATGAACCAACAAATAATCTGGAAATTAAAAGTATAAAGATTTTGGAAGACGCTTTAAATCAGTATCGTGGTGCAATATTGTTGGTGTCGCATGACGAGATGTTCGCACAAAATATAAATATTGATTCTGTGATAAATTTATCATAGATAATGAATAAATAAACTTTTGTTATTGATAATTTGTTTATTTGATGTATAATGAAAACAATGTCATGGGGCGGTTCCTGTGGCACGCGGATTTATATCCTAACTTGTCCTGCGTCAATGGACTAAACAAGGAGTGTTAAAATGCTATACACAGCAGAAGCGGTGTCAGTTGGACATCCAGATAAAATTGCCGATTATATTTCATGTTTTATATTGGATCGAATGATTGAAATGGATTCGTCTGTCAAATATGCGCTGGAAGTCATGGTAAAAGACAATACGGTCATATTGGGTGGAG
>CAMZAC010000079.1 GCA_947304085.1 uncultured Alphaproteobacteria bacterium | reverse complement strand
AAGATTCTTTTTATTCTCCTGATGATTTGTCGCGAATAATCACGCGAAGCGCCACTATTTTGGGAACGCAAATTGATAAAGGTGGCGCAAATAGGTTGGCAAAATCATCTCGTGGAACGCCGCGTATTGCCAATCGGTTGTTAAAACGCGCCCGTGATTTTGCAGCAGCTTTGGGAAAAGATGTTATAGATTCAGAAATAATCAAGACAACTTTGTACCAATTGCAAATTGATGATATGGGATTGGATTAGTTTGATTGAGTATATATATATGCGATAATAATATATTATGCTGGCGGTCCAGTTGGTATTGATAATTTATCTGCAACTTTGTCAGAGCCTGCTGATACTATAGAGGATGTTATAGAACCGTATTTAATGCAGTTGGGCTTTGTTCAAAGAACCCCACGTGGTCGCGTTATAACAGAATCTGGTTATAAACACGTTGGGTTTGAAAAATAACTTTAATATTATTGGATAACACTATGGCAAAAGGACATATTTTTAACTTTTCTGTTGCGTTTGCAGACACTGATGCTCAGGGTATTATGTATCATGGTCGGTATATAGAGGTGGCTGAACGGGCGCGAACAAATTGGTCAAAAGAAGTCGTTATTCCAGATGGTGATTTTGGTTTTATTATTCGTGGCTTGGACATAAAGTACAAGCATCCTTTGCGACTTGGTGATGATTTTATCGTTGAAACAAAAACAATCAAAATAGGTAATGCTTCTATGACCATAGAACAAAAGTTCGTGAAAGACGATTTGATTTGTGCTATAATGAATATAACAATTGCATATTTGGGTTCTGATATGCGGCCAACGGCAATACCAGAAAGTATCACGAATATGTTATCTTGAATCAAAATAAAGGAAGGAAAAAATGGGAAATAGTTTTTCGTTATTGTCGTTGTTTAGTGGACGCGATTTGATGACTTTGTTTGTATCGATTGTTTTGGTTGTGGCCAGCATTTTGTCTTGGACTGTGATAATAGGAAAGATTCGGTTGTGGCGTTTTCAAAAGCGCAATCCGGTTTCTGTAAATCATGGTGATAATTTAGATATAATTGCTGATAAGTTGATAAGGCCGTTTGACAGAAACTTGTGGTTTTTATCTATGGTTTCATATGTTGCACCGTTTATTGGTTTATTTGGAACTGTTTGGGGGGTTATAGATTCTTTTGCTTCAATTGGTGTAAATCAATCTGTTAGTATTGGTGTTATTGCGCCGGGGTTAGCGACTGCATTAGGAACAACTGCTTTGGGGTTAATAGCTGCTATTCCTGCGGCAATTGCGTATGGTATGTTTGCAAAACGCGCTGACGATTTATATGATAGATTTGAAGAACAAGTCAAAGAAATAAAACATAAATAAACGGATTGTAAAATGACACGTAGACGTTCACGAGTTTCTGATACAGGCATGACTTTGACGCCGATGATAGATATTATGACAACATTGTTGGCGGTGTTTATGGTGACTACCCCGATGATGACGGCAGGTATAGATATTGATTTGCCGCATGCTGGAACATCGGCGATGACTGGCAATGATCATGCAGTTCAAATTAGTATAGATTCTCAGGGTAATTATTACTTGCTAGATGTAAAAATGCCGATAGATGATGTGGTGAAACGTGCGATAGCTATGCGTGGTGAAAACCCTAATTTGGCGATTACGTTAAGCGGTGATACGCATGCTGATTATGGTGCAGTTATAGCTGTGATGGGTAAGTTAAAAGATGTTGGTTTTCAGCGTGTTGGATTAAGAACACAAATTGATAACAAATAATGAATGCAAGAACGCAGTTTGAGAGTGAAAATTTTTTAATGTCTGTTTTTGGACATTTGGTTTTGCTTGTAATGGTTGTGTTGTCTTTGTCTGTTGTGGTTGATCGGGCAAAAAATGTTACGCCAAATCGTGTCGAAATTATCGAATTAGATTTAAAAAATGTAAAGGTGGCGGGAACGGAAACAAAATTGCAGAATACAACTGTGGATCAGGTTGTAGAGGACGCTAAACCGGACGTAAAAGACAATGTTAAACAAAATACAGAAGATGAAAAAGTTGTGTTAAAACAACCTACTATGGTAGAAAACGAAAGTAAAAACTTAACAAAAGAAAATACTAAGAAAAACGATGTAAAAAAACCAAAATCAGCCAATGTTCCGCGCAAGAAAACAGTGGTGAAAGTTAAACGAGAGGTTTTGTCTTTGGACAGAACGATGACTGTATCTGTTATTGATGCGTTGCGCGTTGCTTTGACGCGGTGTTGGAATATTGATACAAATCGTTCGGATATAGAAGATATTAGATTGACTGCGCATTTGAAGATATTACCGACAGGTGTTATTGATAAAATATGGTTTGAATCTGAATCACGCGCACAAACAGATCCTGCTTTTGCGTATGTGCTGGATACTGTCAAAGAAGCAATTCAAACCTGTCAACCGTTCTCTATGTTGCCACGCAAAGAATATGAAACGTGGAAAGATACTACTTTGACTTTTTATCCAAGTAAAGGAAAGGTTATGTAAATAAAAAAACGCCATATCATGGCGTGTTTTTATTATAAACGGGTATTCAATAAGCCGGATTCTGTTCAGCCGAAGGCGAGTTCATAGAACAAGCCAAAGGTTGTGAGCATAATTAATCTGCAAGATGCGTTGCCGCAAGTTGTCAAGCCCTCTACCCGGTTCTTTAAAACGGTCGGAACAAACCATAGAACCCTTTTTGAGGTTGCTGCACATAGAGATTGCCCGTTTCACTACGAATTTAATCGCTTTCGTCACTGTTGCTCTGATCATCGGGTTGCCCCGTGTGGTCGTTAGCCACTATGTTGTTCCACACAGTCCGGACTTTCCTCTGAATACAATGATATTCAGCTATGCTCTTTCATACCCATCATGACTTAATATAACAAAAATTTTATCGTTTTCAATGATTTTTGGTTAAAATTAAACTATGCGCCCATTGTTTTCGCAGATTTTAGAGCCTTTATCAGAGCATCTGCGGCAATTTGACGAATTTTTTGTGCCAAAGGACGCATATTCATTGCTTCTGCAACGGTATCGCCGAATCGTGCTGCAATAAATTCAATCTGTGCAGGAGAAATAACAAAAACTTCGCTGGTTATATCAGAGTTTTTCAATTCTTGGATGTCTGATTTCATGATTGTCTCCCTGTGACTTTATATATTTTGTTGCAATAATATCATAAAAACTTGAAAAATAAAATTTATTTTATGCTAAGCCAAACATACATATTTTTTAAAGACACTCCTGTCAAAAAATAAACAGAAAATACATAGAGGTTCTTTTAATGATGGTAAAATACAAAATATTGTGTTGTGTTGATTCAAATAAAATGTAATAATATTAAGTATTGTGGGACACAAAAGAAATAATAAAAGGGAGAAAACAAAATGAAGATAATCAATAA
>CAMZAC010000078.1 GCA_947304085.1 uncultured Alphaproteobacteria bacterium | reverse complement strand
CCCTGACCAAAGGATTATGATTCCTCTGCTCTACCACTGAGCTACGCCGCCAGTGCAACGAATTATAACAGACTTTTTCACCTTTGCAACAATATTTACAAAAAACTATTTTTTTAGTGCTGTTTTTATGATATAATCAAACCCATGAAAAAAATCACCGCTTTTTTGCTATTATTGATATTGCCAAACATTTCTTTGGCGCGTGATTATGTTTTACCCGATCGCAATCCTTTTATGGGCACCTACCAGGAACAAATTGCTTTCGGTATTGGTCAGGGCTTTGACACCGGTATTCTATTACCACCACCTGTTAAACCTGTACCTTTCTATATTGGGACATTTCAATATTCTCAGCCAACCAGTTTTTTCCGTATACCTGCCCGTCGTTCTATAAACGTATCTATGACTTTGGGACTTGATGAAGCGCGTGGTTGGCGCTGGCAAGACTTTACTATACCAATGGCATATTTAACCGAAGATATTGCATTATTCAGATTTAATCGTTTGTATGCTGGTGTGGGTGCTGGTGCTGGATTACAAGCAGAAGAAAATGCTCGTATTGGATCTAAATTGATATTTCAGTTCAAGGTTATGTTTGGATATAATTTAAGTAAAAAATGGGCATTAGAATTATTTATTCAACATTTTTCAAACGCCAACACAGCAGAAGAAAATAATTCATACGCCTTTTATGGTTTGGGCGCAACTTACAATTTTTAAAAGATTACCAATTTATGGGTGCTATTCCGTGTTCGATCAAATATGCGTTTGCCCGTGAGAAATGATGATTTCCAAAAAAACCTTTGTATGCAGATAACGGTGACGGATGTGCGCTTTTCAAAATCAAATTATCTTGTTCATTAACAAAACAGGCTTTCTTTTGTGCAAAAGATCCCCATAAAATATATACGACATTTTTTCGATTTTCGTTAACCACCCTGATAACAGAATCTGTAAATGTTTCCCAACCGTGTCCAAAATGAGATGCTGCAATATGTGCCTGAACAGTAAGTGTAGAATTTAATAATAAAACACCTTGCTTTGCCCAGTCTGACAAATCACCGTTTGTTATACTTTTATGACCAATATCTTGTTCTATCTCTTTATAAATATTTATCAACGATGGCGGCAAGTTGATCCCATTTTGTACAGAAAAACACAAACCATGTGCTTGACCTGGTTCATGATATGGGTCTTGCCCAATAATTACAACTTTAACTGATGACAAAGGACATAAATTAAACGCATTAAAAATATTTTTAGGTTCAGGATAAACAATTTTGCCAGATAAATATTCACTGCGAACGAAATCTGTCAGTTGTTTAAAATAATCTTTATCAAACTCTGATACCAAAGCATTTTTCCAAGACTCTTCAATTTTTACATCCATCTACAAACCTTTTATTAAATGATTTTGTGCAGATTTCCACAATACAACATCTATGTATCCACGTGGCAATCCTGTTTCTTTAACCAAGTCGTTAAACATACTATCACAAACAGATTTAATTTTTGGGTTCAAATTTCCATTATTTATCAATAATGCTAAATTTTTATCACCAGAATATAATACACCAAGTCTTTGAATCCAAATATCATATTTAACGACATCAACACCTAAATTTCTGGCTAAATGATTTGCTGTTATTTTTCCAATATGCGGCAAAGTTTTCAGATATTTTATTTTTTCATCTGATGATTTACATTTATAAAAATCTTCGCAGAACCTGGCGCGATTATTCCAAACCTGCATGATAGAATTTATTTTAGATTTATTATTAAAAATCTTTAACAAATCTTCTATACAGCTGTTTTCTCGGATTTTATCCATAATAATTCGATGATATTTTTTTGCGGTTTTTTGTGAAAAACCTGCAGCCAAAATTACATATGCAACAGCACTCGCAAAATCTTCGGACGATAATTTTTTTGGTTTTGCCAAAATATCTTTAATTTCATCAAAAGACTTATCATCACTGTCCAATCCCATTTCGCGCAATTGCGAATCCAGATTATAAAACCAATCTTTTGTAAAAATGTTATTCATTGTTTTTCTTAAATTGACTCATTGCCGTATAAGCCAAAGAATTGTCTTGTGTTTTATCAGAACTTATTATCTGTTGCTTTATTCTTTCTTTGGCTTTATTAAAATCATCAAAAGATTTTCTGGCTGTATTACTTTTGGCAAAATTATCATTTTGTTTGTAATACGTTTTTAACGGTTTGTATTCAAGGCGGCAAAAACTGCCTACCAAAATATCTTTGTGATATTTTGGTGACTTGTTTTCTGTTTGACCGAAATCACTTTGCTTGAAATCAGTCAATCGCCCCTCCTCGTTTATTTATACTTTATACATCCAGATTTGCATTCAAGGCATTTTCTACGATAAAGTCACGACGCGGTTCCACAACATCGCCCATCAGCATAGAAATAACCTCATCAGCTTGAGATGCATCGGTTATTTTAACTTGGAACAAAGAACGATGATTTGGATCCATTGTTGTTTCCCATAATTGTTCTGCGTTCATTTCTCCTAAACCTTTGTACCGTTGAATCTTTAATCCTGTCTTTGCATATTCAAACGCGGTATTCAATAAAGCGAACGCACCCCAAATCTTTTGTGATTTTGATTTAACCCGCAAAATTGTTGGTTTAGAAAAAGTATTTATCAATTCTTCACGACCTGTCATACGTTGCCATGCACGAATCTCTGGTGAATTGATTTTTTCTCTATCCAACACATGTGTTTCTGTGACGCTGCGCAAAGTTCTGGTTATTTTAATACCATTTTCGTCCGAAGAAATTTTCCATCCGCGTTCGAATTCTAATTCTTCATTATCCAACATATTTTCAGCCGCAGCAAAATTTTCAATGCTTTCATTTTCAAAAACTTTGTTCAGCGCCAACGCTTCAATAAAACGCAACGGCATAATATGGTTCAGCGATTGTAAATTGCTTTTCATATCATCAACTAATTCCAACAAACGTTTCAAATCTGCGCCTGCTAACATTTGACCATCCGCAGTTTCAATAGTTCCATCTGTTGCAAGTTGGTCCAACAAATAGTCATCCATTTCACGTTGGTTTTGAATATAAATCTGCTGTTTACCACGCGTCACGCCGTATAGCGGTGGTTTAGCAACATAAATGTACCCGCGTTCAATTGCTTCTGGCATATGACGATAAAAGAACGTCATCAACAATGAATATGTTGTCCGTCCACATCCGCATCAGTCATGATAATAACTTTGTGATAACGAAATTTTTCAATATCAAAATCATCTTTACCAATACCCGCACCAAGCGTAGTAATCAAAGCACCGATTGTATCAGACCCCAACATTTTATCAAAACGCACACGTTCAACATTTAAAATTTTTCCACGCAACGGCAAAATAGCCTGAGTCTTTCTGTCACGACCTTGTTTAGCTGTACCACCAGCTGAATCTCCCTCAACA
>CAMZAC010000077.1 GCA_947304085.1 uncultured Alphaproteobacteria bacterium | reverse complement strand
CCATGCGCCCTACACCAGTCAGCCATAGATGAATACGAATAAGTTGAAGCTGTATTAAGATTTGTTCCAATAAATTTGCTGAGATCGTTACTACCATTGACCAGACCAGAATCAATAGCATTTTTTGTCTCTTGATAAGAAACACAGTTCATAACCTGCTCTGCCTCTGTCAAAGTGAAAGCTGCTGCGATTGCATCACCTTTGCCCTTGGTCGAAATCAATAATGACAACTGACCAGACAACGTAATCAATTCTTCATTAGCAAGTTCCAGTGCTTCTTCGGCAGCCAAGAAATTATTTGCACGCCCAGCACAAGAACAACGTCCCTTTGCCGCGCTACGCGCTGTGCAAACTTCATCCATACAGGCATAATACGAATCCATACAGTTTGCATATGCGTCCGCAGAAATTAATCCGGTTGTTGAATCAACTATGTTTGCATAATTGCCAGAATACAGTCTGCTGGTTAAATATGAATATGTCGTATTAATACTGGCACGATCTGCAGCAGTCACATTTCCAGTAGCCGCAACACGTGCAGTATTTGTTGAGCGCGCACGAACAGAACGATTGTTTGTTGTGGTTCCGCGCGATGTCACATTAGCACGCCCCGCAGCAGCACGACTGACCACGTTAGCATTTGGACGACTGGCTGTTGCAGCACGCGACACAGTTGCACGCGATGCAACCGCACCACGCGATACAGTTGCGCGCAACGTCGTTCCGCGTGCCACAGTTGAACGCGACCCAGAATTAGTCTGCGATGCATTTGTTGTTCCGCGTGATACCGTTGAACGAGAAACCGTCCTATTTGATGTTCGTGTTGCTGTTGAACGTGGACTTTGACGACCAGAACGAGTTGCGCCTGTATTTTCTGGAGCAATCGGCTCTGCAAATACAGAACGCATCGAAATAAATGTCGAGCAAACGAAAAATGCAGTCGCCAACAAGAACACTGTCCCCAGCGCATTTTTACATGAATTTACATTTATACGAACACTCATATGAATTCTCCTGCCTTTTATTATACGCAAAAAGTCCCAGATTTACGGGTATTACAGCGCATAATATTCCTTCACTTAAAGAAATTATAACATTTTTCATCAACTGTGTAAATAACAAAAATTGTATTTTATATATGAATTTAACTTTATTTTTATTGTTCGAATCGTTTTTTATAACTACGATATGTTTGATGAAAAAATATCTGGTATCTTTATGTAGTTTATTTATCATGGTTCCCGCTATCGCAGAAACCAATGTTATGTTTGGCGATAAAGTTAATTCAATGACCCTTTATATTGCGCAAAGTGTTGGATCTGGAACCTTGTTAAAATTGGTTCAACCTGGACTTTGGGATTTTTATCCCCAAGATTTATTGCTGATTCAATATGCTCAGCCGATAAAATTCTTTCGTTTAGATAGCAGATTGAATCTTAATGTTATGCAGAATCTTGCCTATCATTCTAATCGTGGTTTATCTTTTACAGGAATTGGTATTTCTGTAGATACAGCTTTGTTGCATTATAATGGTTGGTATGCTGGTATCGGTATCGGACCTTATATGCGAAACAGAAAAGATTACTGGGTGGAAAGCAGATTGGTTTTCGGCGAAAAAGTTTTTATTGGAAAAAATATTTCTGATAATTGGTTTGCAGAAATCTTTACTATACATTTTTCAAACGGCAATTTTGCTGGTATATCTTTTGGTTATCGGTTTTAATTTAAGAAAACGTACCTGTTGAGGGTATCTGTAAAATAATCTATAATCGTATTGTCTATGACACGGCAACCCCAAAGAACATATTTCGACGGCGGGTTGAGTTGTAGGCCAACAATGTCCCACTACCGTGGTTGGGGCGTTGCAAAAACCCCGCCTTTATGACGGGGTTTTATGTTTATCTTGTTTTATTGTTTAGCAACCGTGATTGCATGCTGGTTTAACACGCGTATATGTGCCAGATGGAACATACTTTACAACCGGTTTGTACTGTTGCACTGTTTCACGAACAAAATATTCGCGATTGACAACTTCTTCTTTGATTTCACCGCAGCCGCATGTGTTGCATGCAGGTTTAGCCATCGGTGCAGGTTGCGTTGTCGTTTTTACAACACCATTATCACATTCAATTACTGTAATAACAGAACGATTTTCATATGCAGCCTTGTCCAACGCAGCACGCATTGCATGTTCATCACAAGTGTTAATTGTTTCTTTGTAATAATCAGAAGCAACTGCGACACCAGATAATAAAGACGCAAATAAAGACATTAAAACAATTTTTTTCATTTCGTTTTCCTTTATTTCATTTCTCTCTTAAAGGCTATTGTATATCATATTTTAGCATACGCAACAAAAATATTGACAAAACATAACGCACGTCTTACATTAAAATTAACTTGTTCCAAAGGGGTGATTTATGATATTAAGCATACACCATTTAAAGCAAATAATTCAATACAGTGCTAAACGTATGTATTTCAGCAACTGGGAACCAAAAACACTAGACGATATTTATCGCACAACTTCTGTAAGTTTAAAACCAGAAAATATGTACATAGGCGGCACGACAAATGATACTATATGCAATGCTTTGTGGTATGAAATGTCTTATAATCCTGTCAGGTTTGGAACCGTTTCGCCATTTCAAATAAATAACAAGAACGACATTATTTATTTTAATGATACTTACAGAAAAAATTTATCTCGTAATACAACAGGATTATTACCTGACGAAATTATCACACTGACCTGGCAAATTAACTGTTTTGTGAACAATTTACACAAATCGGGTTTATATAATACATTTGTAAAAACTGGTACGCTACCACAATATTTGAGTATTTTAGGCGCAGATACAAATTATCACGTTATAAGTTCTTTACGCAGGGCAATTCACGCGATAGCAAAACAAAATTATACAGATTTACAGGATCCTGATTACCAAGAACAAATTTTTTATGTCGCTACCAGGCGACATCCTACTGGCAAACGCTCTGATATAAGTTATATGGCGATTAATACAGAATTCAGCATCAAACAATCACTGTCTGACAAATCTGACATAAAAGAACAAAATAATACCAATCAACAAAAAATTATTCAAACCTGTTTTCCTTTCGCTATACAAACAGATACTTTAAACGAAATCAGAACAAATATAGTCAAAATTAAAAACAAAATGGCTTTGTTAGAACAACAAATCGAAGATATGGATGAATACGAAAACCATGTAGATACATCTGATTTAAGGACAGAATTACGCCACACAAAATTACAATATGCAAATCTTTGTGCACAAGAAAAAAAATTATTAAACAAAATAAACGAACAAAGTCGTTAAAAAATATATTAATAAAAAAACCGCCAAAACGGCGGTTTCAATCTTCGGTTTTTACATCAATTTCTGGATTTAATTCTGGCGACGACCTACTCTTCCGTGGCTTAAGCCAAAGTACCA
>CAMZAC010000076.1 GCA_947304085.1 uncultured Alphaproteobacteria bacterium | reverse complement strand
AACATAGCCAATTCACGACTGGTCATTAAGTTATTTGGGTTTGGTAAACCACTTGCATTACCAAAAGAAGAGTTCGTTATACCAATATTACGTGCGTATTTGGACATGTGTCCAATAAATTTGTTTTCATTCCCTGCGATTGATTCTGCGACAACAAGAGATGCGTCACCGGCAGACAGCACAATAATACCTAAAATCGCATCTCGAACAGTAATTTGTTGACCTGATTTCAAACACATTTTGCTGGCAGAATACCAGAGAGCTTTTTTATAATCGGCATTTTCAGACACTGTTAATGTGTCATCAAGTTTAATGTTCCCAGATTTAATCTCGTCAAATAAAACCGCCAACGTCATCAATTTTAACATAGAAGATGGAGGCATCAACACATCTGCATTTTTAGAAACAATTTCAGCACCAGAATCGTAATCTATTAAATATGCAGATTTTGCTTTTGTAGAAAAACCGCCCTCTGTGGCATAACTATTTACCACAAACAGACACATAAACAAAATTAATAACTTTTTCATCATATTGATTGCATCATAGCAACAATAATCAAACTTTCCAATATTTTTTAATGATAAAAATGCCAGTTTTTGGTTGATTTTATAAAATTACTTGATATGTGCCACTGATACAATAAAAAATACCGCGCAAGGCGGTATTTTTAGGGGGTAAAAACGGTATTGGCCATCCCTTTTATAAGGAATTTATTGCTTTTTTAAATGGTTGAATTGTGATATAATTTTAGTTATCAAAAAACAAGGATTCAAAATGGCAGAATATACACAATCTGAAATTCTAGAAAAAGCACGTCAAAACGATGCTGAAAACCAAAATAAACAATTGGCAGAAAAAGAAAAATTACGTAACGATATTGAAAAAGCGGAAAAACAAGCAGAAAAAGACAAACAAGCCCAATTAAACAGGGACGAAAGAAACGGTCTGGTCCTGGATCAAGATATTTTTGTACAATCTTATTTTGAACAACAGTTATTTTATAGACCCGAAAGTGAATCACATAAGGTTATATCTGCCAAATTAAAAGAAATTGTCGGCAGATTATTACATGACGATATTGAAAACGGCAGGGTTTCATTGGATGATTTTTATTTTACTGGTATGGATACAGACATGATTAATGCATGTTTTATACCGAAAATCAATACGATAAATGGTAAATATGTGATCGCTGTTTCGCGTGGTGCCATAGATTTGTGCGAAACCGAAGATGAATTGGCCGCTTTTGTTTCTCATGAAATGGGCCATTATATTCATCATGAAAATTTGTTATGGTATCATAATTCTATTATTCAAGAACAGGTAAGTGATATTTATGGGCTGAAAGCATTGTATAATGCTGGATATGACCCTAAGGCTATGCAGGATATTCAAGAAAAAATAATTAACAACGATAGCAAAAAATATAAAGCATCTTTTGTAGAGAAATATGGAGATCCAACACATGGGCCCATGACGGCTAGGAAATTTAATGTTGAAACAGCTTTGGGTCTTGCTAAATTGGCTATGGGCAGCCAAGTGTTGTCGGGGGCTACTGATGAAGTGACACGCAAAACAAGTTATGCAAATTTAAAAAAAGCGCTGGAATTGTCAGCAGAACAAGATGTCAGGAATAATAAAATTAATTCTTATGTCTACAGGAACATGGTATCAAAAATTCCAAATTGGAATGATTTAATAGATGATTTAAAAAAGGAAAACAAAAAGATTAATTCAGATTGTTATGACGATTTAATTAAAAAAACAGGTATCAAAGAACGTCTGGATATTTTATTACAAATTAATAATACGGGACAAAATGATACAAGAGCGGGTAATTATATACAAATTTTTAATGATATAATGCGTGACATAAAAGCAGAACAAGATATAAATACAAAGCAACAGTGTATAAAAACAATACAAGACCAATATAGAACATGGTATTTAAACGATGGTAATTTTCCTGCTAATCCTTTTAGGTTAGATTTTAGTATAGGACTTTTTGGTGAATTTAAAGATTTATACGAAGCATTTGATAGATTTGTGACCAGTTATGATTCCAAAGAAGAAGCTATAAAAAATGCAAAGATAATTAAAGAATTAAAACGATATTATAGTGGGGTGTTTGGTGATGCGGTTTTAAAAAGTGAAACGGGTAAACGTTATCGGCGCCCTGATTTTGAAACGCAGGGCTGGCAAGTTGGTGACAGTTTTCCATGGGTAAAATTAAGATTATATAATGACCCAGACATAGATGAAGTAATGGAAAAATATTATTCACGCTATGACCTTCCAGACTTACAAGATGATAATACTCGTTATACCTATTTTGGTTATGATCGTTCTGACCGACCATTTATTAAAGATTATTATTTGGATAGAGACAGCAAAGAATATAAAATATTATATACCGGCGATGATGCCAAGAAAGCATACGAAAAAGATAAACAGTTAGCAAATATGCGTGCTGCCATAGAATATCAGAAGAATTTTGATAAAGACCTAGATAAACGCATAGATATATTAAATGTATTGTACGATTATTCAAAGGGAAAGCTTACGCTATATCAATTGGATAATAAATTGAATGAATTACATGATAGTCATAAATATAGCGATTTTTTATATTCTTTGGATCATATCGGCAATTGGGAGCTGGTTTTTAGATGCCCATATTGTGCAGATTTTGATTTATCATATTTTGTTGATACGTTAAATAACAAGGCAAAGAAATTGCATTTTTACAAGGAAATAATAGAACCAAAATTAAAGTCTTTTTCAAATATAAAAAGAATAACAGATGTAAATGGACAATCGGCAGTAGAAATAGTTTTAAATAATAATCGTTGGATGACAAAACCCACAACTGGTGACCGCATTGTTTGGGATTTTATTAAAGATATGTATAACAATGTGTTCCTTCTAGAAAGCAATCCAGAGATTATGTTTGATGTTGCAAACAAGATACTGGATGATTTGCCGGAAAGTTATGATCATTATTCATGGTCGCGGTGGGGGGAGGATGATAAATTTTTTGATGCGGGGTGGTGGGGTTATTATTATGTTCATCACGAAGAACCAAGAGATGAAAATTTGTTAAATTTATTAAGCGAAATTACCGAAAAAGCCAGAACATTAACTACTAGCAGGCTTAATGAATTTAAACATACCTTGTTAAAAAAAGCCATAAAAGACCCCAGACTGGGCTTGCCAAACTTTATTGTCGATGCAATGAACGCAGAGATAGCATCAGAATTTAAACAAAACGCTACATCAATTGAAAAAGATAGATATACTAGATCAAAATTAAAATCACTTGGTATAGTGAATATGCCGAAAACAAACCCAGATTTAGACAAAGCGATAAATCGTTTAAAATCTTTGACAAATAAAAAATATCTTCCTTTTCACCACTATACAAAATCTCGACTTGATAAACATCCATCTTCATCTTCACGCTACTATACCCCAGAAAATTATAAAATAGATGGGTATGTAGATAGAA
>CAMZAC010000075.1 GCA_947304085.1 uncultured Alphaproteobacteria bacterium | reverse complement strand
GCTCGCGCACGAATTCCATCACGATCATATAAAACAATTTCGTGCGCTAAGCCGGTATTATGCACAGCAGTAGCAACAGCTGAACCAACAGACCCAACACCAATAATTGCAATTTTCATAAATTTCTCCTTTGCGGTATTGGTATAATTATATCATATTTTTGGTATAAAAAAAATCTGAAAGCATGTTGTTTTTATGGTAAAATAATTATAGGCAAAGGAGTCCAAATATGTTTGTAAATAAACACAAAGATTTAGTTGTAAAAAAATATTCCGTGGATGATGAAGATGATCGTTTGGTTAAAGATAGAGCGCATAACCTAGAGTATTTAACAACGATGCGTTATATTCAGAAATTTGCAAAACCAGGTGCAAAAATATTGGAAATTGGTGCCGCGACGGGTCGTTATTCTATTGCTTTGGCGAAAATGGGTTATAATGTGACCGCTGTTGATTTAACACCAAAATATGTTGAAACAATGAAACGCAAAGCACGTAAATTGAAAAATTTTCAATGTATGGTTGCAGATGCGTTGGATTTAAGCATGTTCAAAGATAAAACTTTTGATATGGTTTTAAATCTTGGACCTATGTATCATCTGTTCCACGAAAAAGATAAAAAGCAGGCGATTAAAGAAACTTTGCGTGTAGCAAAGAAGGGCGCAATATGTATGTTTGCTTATATTTCACATGCTTCTATCATTGCAAATCATGGTTTAAGACACGGTGATGTTTATAATATTTTTTCTCAAATGGATAAAACAGGCAGAGTTCGTGATGTTCCAGAAGAAATATTTACGAGTTTCTATGTTGAAGATTTTAGAAAATTGTTTAACAGAACGCATTCCAAATATATAACAAATGTCGCAACAGACGGTATTGCACCAATGATGCCAGATTGGATTGACCGGTTATCTAAGAAAGCATATGATGCGTTTGTTCAATGGCATTTTATAACATGCGAACGTCCAGATCAATTGGGGTACAGCTCTCACCTATTGTATATTTGCAAAAAACAATAAGATAAAATAAACCGCCAATTTGGCGGTTTATTTTTTAATACGATTTTGCAACAAAAACATAATCTGGATCATTTCTATCCAGACAACGTCTGCTGATTTTATATTTTTCAATCAATTTATCAAATTCATCGTTTGTTGTTTGATTGTATTTGATGCGGAAAAATCCAATTTTGCCAGATTCCAAAGCAGATTCCAATTCTTGCAAATCTTTAACATCTGTAATCAATTTTTTATTACGTTCTTGGACTGCTACAAACATATCATGTTGCATTGTTTTCAATGTTTGTTGAACGGAATCTATAAAATCTTGAATCAACAGAGTTGTTTTAGATGATTTGCCCAAATCGCGTCTTGTTACTGTCAAAGTGTTATTCTGCATTTCGCGTTTGCCAATTTCGACACGTAATGGCGCACCGCGTTTAATCCATTTCCACATTTTGTCTGGTGCGCGCATATCGGAATCATCAACTAATACACGAACATTTATTTCGTGTAATTTGTCAGCGACTTTATACGCAAAAGCATTTAATTCTTTTACGTTTTCATCACGAACAATCGGGATAATCACAACTTGATATGGGGCAACCATTGGTGGCAATACCAAACCGTCATCGTCAGAGTGTGTCATGAACAATCCGCCCATCATACGTGTAGATGTTCCCCACGAAGTTGTCCAACCATAATTTAATTTACCGTTATCGCCAAGATATTTTATATCAAAAGATTTTGCAAAATGTTGTCCCAAATCATGCGAAGTTCCTGCCTGCAAGGCTTTACCGTCTTGCATAATTTGTTCGGTGGTATATGTATGATCTGCGCCAGCAAATCTTTCTTCGGGTGTTTTTTCACCGACAACACAAGGTATAGCTAAAACATTATTCATAAACTCTTCATATACATTCAACATTTTTAGCGCGTCTTCATTGGCTTCCTCGTGCGTTGCAAAAACATTGTGGCCTTCTTGCCAGTTAAATTCAGCAGTGCGCAAAAATAATCTTGGACGCATTTCCCAACGCATAACATTTACCCATTGATTTAATTTCAATGGTAAATCACGATGCGACTGAACCCAACGCGACATTGCTTCGCCAATAATTGTTTCAGATGTTGGACGAATAATGTATGGTTCTGTCAGTTTTGATTCTGGATCGGGTTGCAGAGTTCCATCAATCATTTTTAATCTGTGGTGTGTGACGACAGCACACTCTTTAGCAAAGCCAGCAACGTGTTCTGCTTCTTTGTTAAAGAAATTAATTGGTATCAATAAAGGAAAGTTTGCATTCAAAACACCATTTGCTTTGATGCGTTTGTCCATTTCATCGCGCATTAATTCCCATATTGCCCAACCATAAGGTTTGATTGTCATGCAACCACGAACAGGTGAATTTTCGGCCAAGTCCGCAGCGACAACCAAATTCTGAAACCATTCACTATAATTTTCTTGTCTTGTTGGTGTTATTCCTGTTTTCATTTTTATTCTCTTAATTTTAATGACGTTTAAGTTCTGTTATTAAATTTTTAATCGTATTTATGTAATCATCTGCATCTAATGAATCTGGCAATTTTGTCGTATCATAATTGTTGACGCGATATTTTACTTCTATTTTATTTTGTGCAAGATTTTTTTCAGAAATAATCAAACGGATTGGCGCAGCGATTAAATCTGCATCCGCAAATTTTTCACCGGCACGAGATTCGCGATTATCTAATAACACTTCAATATGTTGTGCTTTCAAGTCATTATATATTTTTTCAGCCAATGGCAAAGTTTTGTTTTCTTTATCAACCAAACCGATTACTTCAACCTGAAAAGGTGCGGTTTCAATATTCCAAACTGGACCATTATCATCTGCGCTTTCTTCTATAATCGCAGCCATAACACGTGTCACACCGATACCATAGCATCCCATAATTGGCGTTTTTTCTTCACCATTTGCATCGGTATATGTCATATGCATTGCTTCGGAGTATTTTTTGCCTAATTGAAAAACCTGACCAATTTCAATACCGCGTAATTTTTTCATCTGCTTTCCACATTGTGGACATTTTGCAGAATCATTTTCTGCGGTTTCTTTGTTGGCACGAAAACCACAATCACAAACGTATAAAGTATCTTCACCCATATCGGTTATCAATTGAAATTCGTGTGTGTACTTTCCGCCCATATCGCCGGATTGAGCCAAAACATCAGTAAAATTTTTCAAACCACAACGTCTGAATATTTTATAGTACGCATCAAAACAACGTTTATAATATTTATCCAAATCTTCCTGGGTTTCATGGAAAGAATAACCGTCTTTCATTATAAATTCACGTGTTCTGATTAAGCCAGCACGCACACGTAATTCATTACGAAACTTTGTTTGAATTTGATATAACATACATGGCATTTGCCGATAAGATTTTATAACAGAACGTGCATAATCTGTGACAACTTCTTCGTGTGTTGGGCAAATAACATAATCTGCGCCGGAACGACCTTTGAATTTTGCGATATTATCCATTGAATC
>CAMZAC010000074.1 GCA_947304085.1 uncultured Alphaproteobacteria bacterium | reverse complement strand
CCTGCAGTAGGCGTCCCAATCAAAACCCCACGTTTGTTTTCATAAAAAGCTGCTGCAACAGCTTCTGCTGTTCCACGCGTAGTATCAGATATTAAAACAACGACGGGTACTTTTGTGATTGCTTCACCACCAGGAACAACCTCTAATTCATCAGAAGCAGTCTCGGATATACGCATCACAGGCTTTTGCCCAACGAACAAACCTGCTAATTTTGCTGCGGTCTTTTCATTATCACCCACACTGGTTCTTAAATCTAAAATTATTCCACTTGCTTCACTGTGTTTAGCAAGTGCCTCATTCACTATATTTACGGCGCCATCTGATATTTTATGAATAACTATTTCCAGTATTCCGTCTTTACCTTCATCAACCACACGGTATATGATATCTGCATCTGCCAATAAAACTGTTGCGCGACGCAAGGTCACATTTTTATTTCCCATTGGGGTTAATAATTTCAATTTTGATGTTCCAGAATTATACCCCGATAATACAGATGATATATCTGCATCTGTCATTTTTGAAACACGACGACCATTTATTTCTGAAATTATATCACCCTCACGAAGTCCTGCGACATCAGCTGGCGAATCTTTAAAAACACCTGTCACTCTAAAATTCCCACGTTCATCACGACCACCATCAAAACCAATACTGGTCAATATCTTCGTGTCTCCTTTGTTAATAGCATCTTTAGAGTATATATAACTACCATTTTGGTCAATACCTGACAATAATGCATTTACAACAACATCATACAATTCAGCATTATTCAAAGAACGCAATCTTGCATCCTTGTCACGCATATTCATAACCAACGCAGTTGTAATTTTACCGTATTCTTGCCAATTTTTTTCTGCGGGATATGGATAATTACCAATTAATTCGTCTCCCCATACTAAAACCACTCGTTCCCCAGTTGCTGCAATATGAGCTTTTGGGTTTAAAGATTCTAAACTTTCTATGGCAACATCTATATTTTTACCTGCCCAATTAACATTATCTAATTTTTCATAAATATCTGCAAACACTTCTGATATTTTTGCAGTTTCTACATCCTCTTGATATTGTGAATCTTTAGATAACAAATCAGATGCACAAACAACCATTGGAAATAGAAACAATCCCAAACCAGTCAAAACACATTTAAAATTCATTGCTTTCTCCTTTCCTTTTAAGACAGCAATTTTAATAATCTGTTTCTCTTAAATTAAAATGATATAAAATGACATTAGATATATAAATACTGGTCAATGTCCCCATGACAATTGAAAAAGTCATTGCAACTGCGAACTCACGCAACATTTGACCACCAAAAATATAAATCCCGACCATTGCCAATATAGTAGATACACTGGTCATAACAGTTCTATACAACATTTCGTTTACAGATAAATCTATCAAATCCGTCATTGGCATTTTATGATACTTTTTAATATTTTCATCTATGCGGTCATAATTTACAACCTTGTCATTAATAGAATAACCAACCCCCATCAAAATAACAGCTATTGCGGTCTGATTAAATTCTAGTCCCATAATAGAAAAGAAACCAAACATCAAAATCAAATCTAATACCAACGACACAAAAGACCCAACCGCATAACCACCACGATATTGAATCCAAATATACACAGCCATTAAAACAAATGACACTAATATTGCCAGCACCCCTCCACGTATTAATTCGCCACCTATTTTTGGACCAACCACTTGAATCTGAGAATACTCTACACGATTACCTAAAATATTTTTGATTTCAGCAACTCTTATATTTTGTTGTTCATCTGTTGAACCTTTTGGTAATCCAACTCTTAATAAAATCGAATTTCCATCTACTGATTGCAACTCTGGTTTAAAAGCTTCCAAATCGTGCCGCATTTTATCAATAGTATAATCTGCACTTTTTGGGGTTATTTCCATTGATATACCACCAGAAAAGTCAATGCCATAATTAAAACCTTTTATTGCAATCGACAAAATAGACAATAAAACACAAATACCAGAAATCCAGTAAGACAATTTACGATATTTCATAAAATGCAGTTTCATACATAACTCCTTTGCATTTTTATTTATTTCTTATATAACCAATTTTTCTGTTTTTACCGTTCATATAATAATCAACAAATACTTTTGACAATAACAAACAAGTAAACAGAGTAGTAGCAACACCTATTGATAACGTCACAGCAAAACCACGAATCGGACCTGCACCAAATTGGAACAAAATCAACGCGCAAATCAAATTTGTTAGCTCTCCGTCTAAAACAGTTTTTGTAGAACGTGAAAAACCATATTCTACTGCACGTAATGTAGGCACCCCATTTCTGACTTCGTCTCGGACTCTTTCAAACGGCAAAATATTTGCATCAACCGCCATACCTAATGTCAACACGATACCCGCAATACCAGGTAAAGTTAAAGTAGCACCAAACCAAGCAGAAATACCTATTATCATCATAAGGTTTATAATCAACACAACATCTGCGATGAAACCAAAAAAACCATAAAGCATTAACATAAATACCAAAATAAATATAACTCCGACAACAGAACCGATTTTACCTGTTGCAATTGTATCAGCACCCAAACCCGCACCAACCGTTCTTTCTTCTATTACAGACAACGGCGCAGGCAAAGCACCAGACCGCAATAACACAGCTAAATCCTTTGCGCCTTGTAATGTAAACCCACCAGAAATCTGCCCCCGTCCACCAGGAATTGGTTCACGAATCGTAGGCGCAGATAAAACTTTGTCATCCAACACAATAGCAAAACGTTCATTCACATGTTCTGTTGTCAATTTTGCAAAACGACGTGTTCCCGAGGCGTCAAACTCTGTCGTCACAACAGGCATATTATTTTGATCAAATGAAGCCTCTGAATTTTTCAAACTATCTCCAGATACCTCTACACGAGTATAAACTGCAACCTTTTGATTTGAATTTTCCATATATGATAAAAACATCGTTCCAGATGGCGCATGACCAGACGCTAATTGTTCTGGCGTAATATTTTCATTTACCAAATGAAAAGTCATTTTAGCTGTTTGACCAATTAAATTCTTGATATGTTCCGGATTGTCAACGCCTGGCAACTGAACTAATATATACTTACCACCCTGAGATTGAATAGATGGTTCTTTTGTCCCCAAAGCATCAATACGACGCCGAACAATTTCAATACTGCGTGACATAGCGTCGGCCACCATCTCTTCACGTGCTTTTGTTGTGTAAGATATAGTTAAAAGTCTACCATTGGATGAAACGTCAACATTGTTGCCCAAGACACGTTTTAAACGCCCTTTGGCCTTGGATACCATATTGTCTTCACGAACAATCAAACTTACACCCGCCCCTGTATTACGCAATTCAGAAAAACGTATAACCCCCTTGTTCCTATCTATCATTGCAGAACGCACTTCGTCATACAACTGCGCAGATTTTTCTTTCAGCATAACATCCGTATTAACTTCCAACAATAATTGGGCACCCCCTTTTAAATCTAACCCCAACGGTATCGGTTTTATCCAAGATGGAAAATACGGTGCCAATGACGGTGACAACGTAGGCACCGCCAACAACATCCAAACAACGCAACAAAAATTATAGC
>CAMZAC010000073.1 GCA_947304085.1 uncultured Alphaproteobacteria bacterium | reverse complement strand
CCGGTTAGAACTGTAGATTTTAAAATTATGGATGGTGAAGGTATCTCTAGAATAAGTGAGATATTAGATATGGGTGTTAAATATAATTTTATTGAAAAAGCTGGTTCTTTCTATTCATATAATAATGAACGTATAGGTCAGGGTGAGGCTAATGCACGTCAATGGTTAAAAGATCATGAAGATGCCCAGAAAGAATTGTTAGATAAAATTATGGCTAAAGCTAATGGTATAGCTGAAGAAATGACGACGGGACCAATCGAAGATGACGAAACGGTTTTAGCAGAATAAATATAAATCGTGCGAATACAAAAGTTCGCACGATTTCTCTAAGAGCTAAAAGGGAATATAATGAGGTTTTCAAGTTTTTCTACAAAAGTAAAATTGGTTTTGTTTTGTCATATTTTAAATCCTTTTTGGTATTCACGTGCAAAAAGGCGGAAAATAAGAACTGATTATTTGGTAAAAACAGCAGTGCGTTATTTCAAGAGGTATTTGCCGGCTGTTGATAGGATCAAAGAAACAAAAGTTGTAAAAGATGATAAAAATGAAAAAATTTTTTCTATTTGGTTGCAGGGTGAAGAAAATGCGCCAGAATTGGTAAAGTCGTGTTTCAGAAGTATTCGCAGACATTGTAAACAAGAATTAGTTGTATTAGATGAAAAAACTTTGTTTGAGTATATAAAATTGCCCGATGTTATTATGGAGAAAAGAAACAAGGGCATGATACAAAATGCGCACTTTGCAGATATTTGTCGTGTAGAGTTGCTTTATAAATATGGCGGTATTTGGTTGGATGCGACAGCTTTTGTCACACAATCAATACCGCAATATATTATAGATTCAGATTTCTTTATGTTTTTGGTAAATCCAGATTGGTCTTTTGGATATAGTTTTGTTCAAAATTGTTTTATTCGTGCGCGTAAAGGTTCGTATTTGTTAGCAGCATGGCGCGCGATGATTTTAGATTATTGGATGCACGAAAACTATGAATTAGATTATTTTATGCATCAGTTATTATTTAAGACTTTGGTAATATCTGAAGATCGTGCAAAAAAATATTTTGAAGCAATGCCACATGTTTTGCAAGATCCAACACATGCGTTATGGTGGTCTTGTAAAGATAAACCGTTTGATGAAAAGATGTTTAAAGATATTACCAAGGATGCTTTTTTTCAGAAAACAACATTTAAAGATACAGGCAACATTATACCCGGTTCTTTCGCAGATGTTATTATAAAAATGAAATAAAAGGACAAAGCACATGAATATAAACAGATTACCGGTAATATTTGAGATTGCGCTATTTGGACATATTTTTAATCCGTTATGGTTGACACGTGATAAACGACACAGACAACGGGAAAAAGTTTTGGTTCGGGCAATTACAAGATATTTTAAACGATATTTGTCGCGTGATGTGCCAGAACAGAAAATTGTAAATAATGATGAAAATGATAAAATTTTTTCTATTTGGTTGCAAGGTGAAGAAAATGCGCCAGAATTAGTAAAATCTGTTTACAGAAGTATTCGTAGAAATTGCAAACAAGAATTGGTTGTATTAGATGAAAAATCTATTTTTGATTACATTTCGTTGCCAGAGGTTATTGTTCAAAAATATAAAGATGGCAAAATCCATCGTGCGCATTTTGCAGATATTTGTCGGGTAGAATTGCTTTATGAACATGGTGGATATTGGCTAGATTCTACCGATTTTATGATGACGGCCATGCCAGAATGGATACAAAAACAAGATTTTTTTATGTTTTTGACCGGTACAAAATATGGCAGTCCTTATTCATTTGTTCAGAATTGTTTTATTCGTGCGCGTAAAGGTTCTTATTTATTGGCGGCTTGGCGTGCAATGATATTAAATTATTGGATTCACGAAGATAGAGAATTTGACTATTTTATGCACCAGTTATTATTTAAAACTTTGGTGACATATGATAATCGTGCAAAAAAATATTTTGAAGCGATGCCGCATGTATCGCAAGATCCAACACATGTGTTGTGGGCAGATTATCGTGATAAACCTTTTAATCAAAAAGAATTTGATGAAATTGCAAAAGGGGCGTGTTTCCAAAAATTAACATATCGTGGTTCAGATAATATTATTCCAGGCTCTTTTGCAGATGTTTTGATAAACAAAAAATAAGGATTCAAAGATGACACCAAAGATATCCGTTATAATCCCTATGTATAATGTAGAAAAGTATTTACATCAGTGTTTAGAATCGGTCAAAAATCAGACGTTTAAAGATTGGGTAGCAATTTGTGTCGATGATGGCAGTCCAGATAGGTGTGGTGAAATAGCAGAAGAGTATGCAAAACAAGATAAAAGGTTTGTTGTAATTCATAAAAAAAACGGTGGTTTATCAGATGCACGTAATGCTGGTATGAAATATGTCAAAACAGAATATGTTATGTTTTTAGACAGCGATGATTTTATTCATCCGCAAACTATGGAAATAGCGTATGCTTTGGCACAAAAAAATAATACAGATATAGTGTCTTGGTATAAAAACACTTTATATCGCCCACAATTGTTATTATGCAAAAAATTAGGTTTTGATGTTGACAAGGTCAGACCAATTGGAATAAGAAAGAAATTTAATATAAATAAAATCAAATATTTTGTCACAGATAATATTGTTGAATATTCTGTTGAACCACCGTATAAGGTAAATCATAAATGGTCTGTTAAACACTGTTATGTTTGGCGTCATTTAATTAAAACTGATTTTTTACGTGATATCAGTTTTATCAAAGGAATTATTTTTGAAGATTTTCCTTGGTGGTCTGCTGTAATGCTAAAAAGACCAACTGTAACTATAACCAATTTACCGTTGTATTATTATTATCCTAATTTTAATTCTTATTGTTTGGCAACAAAAGAAGTTGAAAAGCTTCGTAATTGGTTGATTGGTTTAAAACAGTCTTTTGTTTTGTATATGGATAAAGCAACTGATTATGAAATGCAAAAATGGCAGAAAAATTTTATGTGGCCGGTTATTATATATCAGATTGCTAGAAAATTAAAGTATGTAACAGAACAACAAGATATCAAAGAAATGAAAAAGTTTTTGACTGATTTATCCGATTTGGGTGTGTTTAATAAACCAACAGACGCAAAAGCAAAAGAGTATAAAAAGTTAATTCACAATTTTATCAAGGAATAAAATATGCCAAAAATATCAATAATTATACCTGTATATAATGTAGAAAAATATTTACATAGATGTTTGGATAGTGTGGTTAATCAAACATTTACAGATTGGCAGGCGATTTGTGTAAACGATGGTTGTACTGATAAGTGCGGGCAAATACTGGAAGAATATGCAGAAAAAGATAAACGTTTTATTATTTTGAAAAAAGCAAACGATGACAGTCCTTCTGGTGCACGTAATCTTGCTTTGAAACATGCAACTGGTGAATATATTATGTGTTTAGACAGTGATGATTTTATTCATCCGCAAACTATGGAAATAAATTTATATTTGGCACAACGTGATAATGCAGATATGGTTGCTTTTACGTATGACAGGGCATATCGTCCGTATTTGATGGTTCGTCATTTATTGGGGTTGGATACAGAAAATGCTGTTCCGCGTGCATTTAATAAAAAATATAAAATCTCTAAAATACAAACATTGGTCACAGATGATGTATTTAAATATGCAACAGAGCAAT
>CAMZAC010000072.1 GCA_947304085.1 uncultured Alphaproteobacteria bacterium | reverse complement strand
ACGATGAAAAGAAAGCTGATGAATTAGCAGCTTTGCTATACAAAAAGAACATTAATCAACCAGGTATGGTATTGGCAAAGGCGTACGATTATTTCAAAGCAAACAACCAAGAACAAGATTGTGAACGTGTAGCATCTGAAATATTCAACAGAATAAGCTTGGGTAATACTTTGAATTCTTTCAACAAATACAGCATTGGGCGTTTGTATCAAGAAACCGATGCGATGTTGAAGGTTATTGAAGATTGTGGTACGAAATATGGCACCCAATGGCCAAATATCGCCTCTGCAGTCAGAACAACAGTTGATGGTTTAATTGCTGCTCATGATGCACAATATTACGCTTTCGACAATAATGTGAAAGATGTAAAAGATGTGGTCAAAGTCTATACTGACAGATACAACGCTTTGAAAGACGCAAAGTTGGGCGTTCAGACAGAAGAGTTGTTAAAGACAGCAATAGAAAATGACGCTGTTCGTGAAGCTTTTATTGATGTTGCAAAACGAACAAATGCATTACGAATTGATGATAAAATGCCACTTGATGCAGATGTTATGGATGCATTATATAGATGTTATTTAGCGGACAAATGTGTGTCTGGCGTTCAACCAAATGATTATGCAGGGTATTCAGAAAGACATTTTGAATTATTTCGTGCGACACCAAAGGCTTTGAATATTGATGCAATACAAAAAGGCTTGGATTTGATTGTTGCGGATAACGATGCGTTCATCATGCGTTTAAAAACTAAATTCGCAAAAGCATCGGATGCGCAGTTCAAAAAGTTAGAAACTTTGTATTCACCGTTTATTGCATGTCAAAATATTTTGAAAATAGAACAGGCAGGCGATAATAGAAACCTGGTTTTTGAAGAATATTCAGGGACACATAAGAAAAATTTTGAACAGGCGGTCAATGATCCTAAGTTTAATAACGATAAAGAAGCTGCCAAGAAGGATGAAGATGTTGTGAAACATGCAACACAATCATTAGAAGATCTTGCTAAAATGGAAAATGATACAGATACAATTATCGAGATCTGTAATGAAGCAAAGCAGCAAGCTTGTATGAAAAAATACAAGGGTTATATTGATACTTGTCTTGACACTGAGAATGAAAACAAAAAGTGGTACGAAGAAGAAGCAAAGCAGTTTGAACAATATGTCGAAGAAAAACCAACGAATACACGTGGGAAAAGTCATTCACAACCTGGCTCAAAATTTGCTGCGATGAAAGCTAAATTCCAAGCCGCAAAAGCTAAATTAGCAGGAATTGATTATGCAAAACGTAAAGATATTTTGTTTAATTTGCTGAAGACAGCTGTCGGTGCATTTGTTGCTTCTGCTGCTGTGTCGGCAATGGCAACTGCAGGTACTGCATTAACTGGTGGTATTGGTGGTTTAGCTATAGCTGTTTCAGCAATCGGAGTAATTAGTAGCGCATTTGTGAAATACAAAATGTGGCAAAGACAACAAAAAGCTCAAAATTTGCCATTTGATTTCAAGACAGCAATGCATGATAAAAGATTATTGCTATCAATGGGTCGTTCTGCATTGGCTATGATTGGTATGTTGTGTGGGTATCTGACATATGCAGAAGTAGCTAAGTTGCTTGGTATTGCAGCGGTCGCAGTTGGCGGTTTGGGCAATGTCAAAGAAACATTTGAATCATGTAAAAAACAAGGTCTTGGCAAAATAGAATCTTGGATTTGGGCTGTCCTGACCGCAGGTGCTGCTATTGGTGGTTATTTTGGTGGTCGTGCGTTTGGTGAATTTGTGGGTGACAAGATTGTTGGTCCAAAAACATCTGGTGCAAACATGACATCAGAATCCACAAGCGACCAAAAAGCAGAACCAAAAGCAAATGCCAATGAGCCTGCGAAAAAAGATTCTGTAAAAGTTGAACCAAAAACTACAGAAGACACAGAAAAACAAGGCTTCTTTGACAGAATAAAGTCTAAATTGTCTGGATTATTTGACAAAGATGTCGATACTGTTGATTCTAAACCAAAAGCGGAGACAGTAAAGGTTGAAACAAAACCTGAGATTTCTGAACCAAACGCGGAGCCAGTGAAGGTTGAACCAAAATCTACTGGAACTGTTCCGGCTAATATCTCAGAATCTGTTGATGCAGATGAAGATGACGTATTTGATATAAGCAAGGTCAAAATAACTAAAGCAGATTTAGTTGATGAAGGTGTTTGTGTTCCTGTAGATGAAGAAGTGGAATATACTCCGTTCGCAAAACAAAATGCACAAGCGATAACAAGCAAATGGTATGCTGGTCATGAACAAGATTTGGCAGATCGTGTTGAGTTAATCAAAAATGCCAGTGCTAAACATGGTATACACATAGATCCACATCGTGCGATTATGTTACATGCTGATGCTGGTGGTAAGACTTTTGATAATACATTGCTTGAAAACGGACAATCACAAGATGAAATTGATGCAGTGAAAAATATGTTTCAAGGTAAAGAAATTTCTAAGGAAGCTATGGAAGCTGCCGCTAAATTAGATCAATTGGTTTCTGATAAAAACCAAATTGGTTTTGTCAATAAACATTTTATCAACGCAAAAAGCAAATACAATACTTATGTTGACGGTGTAAGAGCTTTCTTGCAAAACGGCAGATAAAATCTTATGGAACGCGACTGGTTAAAATGATATAATTTTTTGTATGCTGACAAATATTATATTGTTGATAATTGGTTTTGCTGTTCTGACATATGGTGCAGATATGTTCATAGACGGCGCGTCAGCTTTGGCGCGTCGTTTTCATATACCTGAAATAGTAATTGGTTTGACGGTTGTTGCCTTTGGAACTAGTTTGTCAGAGGCATCAGTTTCAATCGCGTCTGTGTTGCATGGTGCAAATGGTGTGGCAGTTGGTAACATCTTAGGATCAAACATAGCAAATATCTTTTTGGTATTAGGAATCACCGCAATAATATCAACATTAACAATTCAAAAAAATACAGTTCGTTATGAGATTCCATTTGTTGGTTTTATAACAGTGTTGTTAATGTGGATGGGTGCAACATACGGGGAAATCTCGCGGGTTGGGGCAGGTGTGTTAATCGCTTTACTTGGTCTGTTTATGTTATATTTAATATGTTTTACAAAGCAAGATTTAGAACCCGAGCAATATATACTAAATATGTCTGGTTTAAGAATGTTAATATATTTGGTTGTTGGCATAGCAGCGGTTATTTTCAGTAGTAATTTAATCGTAGATTCATCTGTGAATATTGCACGCGCATTGAATATATCTGAACGCATAATTGGTCTAACAATCATAGCTTTTGGCACCAGTTTGCCTGAATTAGTCACATGCATTGTGGCTGCGCTAAAAAAACGTTCTGATTTAGCGGTTGGAAATATAATAGGTTCTAATATAATTAACATATTATTTGTATTGGGAATCACAGGATTAATAAAGCCAATACCGTTTGAACCCACTTTTTTAATAGATGGCGCGATTGGGGTTATCGCAGTAGTAATGTTATGGTTATTTACAGCTCGTAATTACAAATTGACACGTGGCAGCGGTGTAATATTTATACTGTCATATTGTGCGTATCTGACGTATTTATTTATTTAAATTAGCGGCTATTTTATTGTTGTCATCTACATTTTCAGTGAAACTGCTACTTGATTCTGCACGTGATGTGGAAAATGACTTGAAAAACAACAATCTAAACAAGGCACG
>CAMZAC010000071.1 GCA_947304085.1 uncultured Alphaproteobacteria bacterium | reverse complement strand
GCTGAAAGTGTGGCTAATAACTGTTATGGCAAATATCTTTTTGGAACGCCAGATTGCATTGTTGCAAAATATGATACAGATAAGGGTGCGTTATGGGGTTACGGTGCAACGATTGAGCAGGCGCGGGCGTTTTTAGGAATAGCGTTATTTGATAAACATATAGATTTAATACATGCGGCAGAACGCAAGAATATTAAAAAACAAAAACACAAAAATCCATTAAAATACAAGAAGTTGTTAAAACAAAAATATAACAGTCTATCAAGACGCAAAAATATTCTGAGACATAACAGCCTGTCAAAGCAAAAATAATTTGGTTTGATTTTTTCTAGATTTTTGCTAGCATAATCTCATGACTTTTAGATGATAAAGGAGAAAAAAATGGTATCTTTAAAAGGAACACAAACAGAAAAAAATATATTGATCGCATTTGCTGGGGAATCACAGGCGCGCAATCGTTATACTTTCTTTGCTTCTCAGGCAAAAAAAGATGGTTATGAAGCAATCGCAAAAATATTTTTGGAAACAGCAGAACAAGAAAAAGAACACGCAGAACGCCTGTTTCAATATCTGGAAGGTGGCACAGTAGAAATTACGGCCGGTTTTCCTGCTGGTAAAATCGGTGATACTTTGGAAAACTTGAAAGCTGCTGCATATGGTGAACACGAAGAAAATACAGATATGTATCCAAAGTTTGCACAAATTGCTGCCCAAGAAGGTTTTACAGCAATTGCAGAAGTATTGAAAAATATTGGATATGCAGAACGTTATCATGAATCACGTTATCGTGCTTTGGCGGAAGCAATTGAAAACGGAACACTATTCAAATCTGATAAAATTGTAATGTGGCGTTGCACAAATTGTGGCAACTGGCATATTGGAACAGAAGCGCCAAAAGTATGTCCAGCGTGCTTGCATTCCCAGGGCTATTTTATTAGTGAAGGTATCGTATCACGTTGTGATACCAATGAAGGGTTCTGTGAATATTCTGTCAAAGATTAAAAAACTAGTTTGAAATTGTGCAAAACACCGCTCGGCAGGGCGGTGTTTTTATATGCTAATGCCGATAAATATAGGTATAATAACAAAAACTTGACAATAATGTTTTTAAGTGTTATATTACCCGGTATAGACCGAATATAAAAAGGGCAAAACAAATGAAAAATATAAAAGAATTATTACATAATATAATTGTTTCCGGCAAACAAATTATCGCTGGTTCAATGCTGATAGTTATGGCAAGTTGCGCAACAACGGATCAGAAGAAAGAACCTGATACACAAGCTGAACGTAAAAAGAAAATATCAAAATTTGTGGATGATGGTGGAATAGAAAAATCATTCAAAAACAGTCCATATCTGTTTCAGAAATATAGCGGTAATATATACACGTATAAACAATATTTTCTTGATGTCGCTGACAAATATGTCGATGGTTCTGAAAAAAAGGATCCAACAGACAACGCAAAAATAAAGGATTTAGATAAAGCATATTGTCAGGCGCTTTGTGGTGAAGTTCGTGATTGTGAATGGAAAAATCTGAGTTTTATTGAAAAAACGAAAGACAAACAAAAAAGCGCGTTAGAGCCGCGGCAGACGCTTTAAACGGAGAAGTTTCAAATTTTTATAATGATCCAGATGTATATTTGACCAGAAATAAAGATGCGTATATCCAATGTAATAAATTAGATGGCTATATATACGATTTATTGCAAACTGATGTTTGTGAAGACAACAAAGACTGTTCGTGTGAAGCAAAAACATTTGATAAAGAAACAATGTATTCTTGTAAAACAACTAAGGATAACGGGAATAAAAACCAAAATTATGTAAAGTATACTGTGACACAAAACACTCATTAAGTATGGACGTTTTACAACTAAAAACCGCCCGCGTGGGCGGTTTTTAGTTATCGTTTGAAATGATCAATCCGGGAACTTCACAAGTTTGCGGTTTTGCTGGGCGTCTTTTCTTTTGGTTTGGGGTGTGTTTATCTTCTGGGCGCATTTCTAATTCGTCTAGTATATTATTCAGTTTGCGTAAAGAACTGTTTTGGCAACCGCGTCCACGCCAAGACATAATCTCTTTGCCAAGTTTTCTGTCTGATATAGACACCTCAAAATTCCACCACCAAAAACCGTTAAAAATACACCATATCGGTCGTAAAATTTCTTTGCGTTCATTTATTCTAATGGAATATCTGACGCCACGAGAGATTTCATAGGTTTCTCGATCTGAATCATTGCTTTCGTGGACTTTGCGCAATACGCCGTTATGTGTTTTGTATCCACGTTCGTCCATAACTTGTTTGATAGAACGTTGTATAGTAAATCCGCCACGTGGTGTATAAATTAACGCATCTGTATCTAAAGAATGTGGTTGTAAATACACACTGTTGCAAGCACTTAACAACAAACATAAAATCCCTGTCCATATATTGCGCATAAAAAATTCCTTTGACTGTGATTTTAAGCACATAAATGGTAATAAATCAAGCAAAAAACCGCCATAACAGGCGGTTCTTTTATAAATATATGCTAACTCAGATTAAATACTATCTGCATTAACCCATTTTCCAGATTTTAATAAACCGGGCGCCATGCCTTTGTCAGAACGCAGAGCATCAATTGTTTGACGCGCTTTGGCAGCGTCTAGATCAATTATACGAACTTTATACATATCAGCTTCGTGAACAACTACTGCGTTGCCATAAGGTGCCAATTCTTTTGCCAAGGCATTTGCATTATCTTCTGAATAAACTGCTGCAATTTGGACACTGTATTCGCCAGTTGCACTTGTTGCAGGTTGTGCGGATGTTTCATCTACACTGACCGCTTGTACTTCTGATTTTGCGGTTTCTTCTGTTTCACCCAAAGTTGCCTTCTTTACAGCCAATGATTCTGGGGCCAGAACCTGAATTTGAACCTTTGATTGATTATTTAAACCAATTTGTTGTGCAGCAGCTTTTGATAAATCCATAATACGAGTGTTCACAAATGGGCCACGATTGTTTACACGAACCACAACTGCGTTACCGTTATCTAAATTAGTCACACGAACAATTGACGGTAATGGCAATGTTTTGCTGGTCGCAACCAATTGATTTGAATCAAATATTTCGCCATTGCTGGTCTTTGATCCATTTAATTCAGTCGGAATAATACCGGCCAAACCTGTTTGATTATATGTTAAATCTTCTGTTGGAAGATATTGAACATCTTCAATTTTATAAGCGCTGCCAATATAATATTTTGGTGCTGCAGCCATCAAATAAGCATTTGTATTTAAACCATCACCAACGTTTAATTGCTCTTCTTCCATGCCTTCATAACCATAACCTGCATAATCAGAAGATGTGCCGTCCATACAGCCCGCAACTAATGCAGACAATACTGCCAAAGAGACTAATTTTTTCATATACTCACTCCTTTAATGGGAAACCCATGTTATTCTCTTGATATACATATTATCACAAATAAAGACCGGTTGCAAACTTTATTTTATCAGTTTTCTATCAACAAGATAAGCGATTGGTAAGTAGATAACAACAAATCCGCAAATCGATGCACCCATCATCCAGATGCTTTGTACGGGTATCATATATAAAATCGCCCCCAAAACAACAGATATTACGACAAATGACATTACAGACCACAATGTTTTAATATCTGTTTTAATCAAGCCACATTTGCGACATACGCGTCCCAATAAATAATTTTTAACATATCTATGTAAGGATATTCGTTAAAATCATTTATAA
>CAMZAC010000070.1 GCA_947304085.1 uncultured Alphaproteobacteria bacterium | reverse complement strand
TTTGGATAATTCCAAATTCAACTGTCTGCATATCTCTTCTTGAACAGATTTTTGAACAAATCAAAAATCAAATTGATGAGCTGCTTTTATTAACAATGTTGCGATTTAATCGCGAAATTTCAGTGGTTGATTTCTTTTTCTTTTTGATTTCAACTTGAAAGCCCGGTTATTATGACTAGGAACTTATGAAAAGTCAAGTTTTTTTTCAAAAATAATTTCGGAAAAATCTAAAAAAAACAAAAAGCCCGGAAATCAGGCTTTTCATATTATCAAAAAAATTATATTCTGTGAATTTGCAAACTGTCAAAACCACAAAAAACATATAAAAAATGATTCGGTTTAACCGATTCGCGAACGATTTCGCACGATTCGTTCGCTTCGAATCGGTCAACCCCACATAAAAGTCGCATTAAAAACGATACATAAATCCAAGTTTGATTAATGGATAAAATTTGTATTTATCCAATTCGTTTTGGGCATCTTGTAATTCTGCATCTTTGCGCGCATTAAATTCATCAACCTTGTTTTGATAATCTGTCGGATTACTTATATCTGAAAAATCTTTCCAAGTACCACCGTCATTATATTGCAGATTATTAACATCTACTTTCAAATCTAATTCTGCGGCTTTGTTTGTGAAAACTACACCTGCATCCATATAGATTTTCAATCCCCTGAACAAACCAATATCAAAACCCGTTCCAACATATGGCCCATGGAATTTCCAGTTAGCGGTCGCAGTTCCATAGACTTCGTTTCCAGAATATCTGTATTTTGTTCCATCAAATTCAAATTCAATTGTTCCAGATGGCAATCCGTCTACAGTACCTTTCAAATCTGCATCTATGTCCAATTTACCAAACACATAACCACCAGTTATACGCAAACCACCAGCAAACCAAGTATTACCAAACGGATAAAAATCAACCAGCGCACCCATATGTTTTGCTTTGATTGTGCCGTCAATAATGCTGATTTCATCATTTATTTCAATGCCGTCATCACCCATATAATTATCTACACCCCTGTTTATCATAGATTTTACAGGACTTGTAGTTGCAAAATCTAAACGCACACCGAATCGTTTTGCCCAGAAAGAATCAAAATTTTTATTGTTATAACCAACAAACATATTCAGACCACTTGTCGCAGAAACCCCTAATCCGATTTGTGTACCATGTGGGAACTTTGTTTTTGGGTTTGCTGTTTTGGTATTTTGAATTGCCAATGGTTCAGTCACAGCAACAGAATCTGTTTCAACCACAGGTTCTTCTGCGATTATATTAGTTTCTTTGGCATCTTGCGCAAATCCAGGCAAAGAAACAGCTATTAACATTGCGATAATAGAAATTTTTTTCATGTACTCCCCTTTCGTTTTGTTATGAATCTTTTCTCAGTATAAAATTTTTCACACATGAAATACAACAGAAAAATGTTTTTTTTTATGCGCGTTTTGTGATACAATGTTTGCTATGAAAAACAAAATATCTTTTTTGGCTGTCTTGGCCATTGCGCTTGGTGTAAATTATGCCAACGCATCTGATTGTGTTGATGAAGATTGTGAATTAAATTCTGTTGTGGTTGTGGCAGAATCTGAACCTGTCGATATTTTGGAACCACACACAGTCAACGAAAACCTTTGGGCATCCAATGTTGAAACACAATCTGATTGTGAATACGATTATAATTGTCCATTTGATTCTGCAGAAAAGTGTGCAATATGGTATAAAAAACCTGTTTACAAGCAGGCTGTCTATCCACGCGAACCACATATAAATCCTGTTAAAATTGATGATATTATTTATGCGTTAAACACAAACTCTGGTACATCTGCAAACGTGTCTGTGTTTGCGCCATTGGTTGAAAGATACAATATGTTGATGCGCGCATCCAAAGCATGTTGCAACGAAGGGATTATATATAAACTGCATAATAAAAACGCATTAGATGCTCAGATATATAAATTTTTAAAAGATGATGCTAATTATTTTGCTGTTGGCTCACGTTGTTTGGTTATGGCTGACAGCGACATATCTTCTGAATATTCAAATGGCGTAGATGGTCAAATGATAAACGAAGTTCGCGATGCATGTTTATGTAAAAATCGTAAGTGGTTTGATTCGTTATTAAATCCGTTTATTGATGTGTATAATCGCGTGCCAGAATTTAAATCGTCTGCATTTGAATACAAGTATACCGATGGTCTGAACAGGCATATTTCTGTATCAATAAACAAAGATGTTCAGAACGCGATTAATATGCTGGCAAATTGTCCAGATTAAAAAATGCCCATCTGGGCATTTTTTATTTGTTAGATACGTTTTTACGCACCCACGCATAATTACGGAAAAATTCAGTTCCTGGTGCAGCCGGATACCCCATCCATCTTTCGCCGTCTGGTATATTACGAAATACGCCACTTTTTGCACCAACCTCTGCATCACTACCAATGTGAATACCATTTGCTATACCAACCTGACCAGCCAACAATGTTCTGTCGCCAACAACAGCCTGACCAGCCAATCCGCAACCAGAAGCCAAGAAACATTCTTTGCCAATTACAACACCATGTGCGATTTGGCAAAGGTTATCTATTTTGGTTCCATCGCCAACGATTGTATCTGTTAACAAGCCCCTGTCGATACAAGTATTAGCACCCACAGAAACACGATTACCCAACACAACCCGACCAGTATGGGGTATAAACACATTTTTTCCGTCCTGACGCGTATAACCGAATCCATCCTTGCCAATTACAGCATTTGCATTTATCACGCAATCTGAGCCAATTGTGGCGTTTTCTATATGTGCACCAGAACAAACGACTGTTCCTGCCCCCAAAACCACATTACGACCAATAAAAGCCCCAGGGTATATTTTAACCCCGGCTTCGATTACAGCACCACGTTCCACAGTTGCAAATTGACCAATATAAACTGTGCTTTTTTTACGAAAATATACACCACGCGCAACGTGAGCAAAATAACTGATACCAAAGCGTGGTTTTTCACGATAAATTTCACCCAAGATTTTTACAATGTTCCCACGTGGTGAATTTGTAATCAACAAAGTTGTCCCAGCAGGCGCGTCTTTGATTTGTTCAGATTGTAATAAAATCACAGAAGCCTTGGTATTTTGCAAAACCTCAATAGGTAAAATCTTGAACGCCGTAGAATTCCGTTCTGTGGAATAGAAAGCCAGTTGTCCTGGGCGGGCATCAGCAATTGGTGCGACCCCAGTAATAACAGTCTTTGCATTTCCACGTAATTCCAAACCAAATTTAGCAGCCAATTCGCCAGCTGTGGTCTTATTAGCGCGTGGTCCAAACAACATTTGTAATAATCTTTTCATTTTCTACCTTTTTTGTTTGGTTTAATTATAGAACATATTGTTTTCTGAAAGCAATGAAAATTGTTTTTATTCAATATTAATTATTTCAACCCTCCCCGTCACGGGTGGAAAACCAAGAACAAAAAACCGCCAAGATGGCGGTTTTTTTTTAATTAATTTGGTGATTGTTAATCAATATTCATATTCAATATGATATCTTCACCATAGGATGCCAAGTAATCATTACCGGCATAGCAGTGGATATGTTCTGCCATTGCTTCTTGCCATTCTGCAACAGCTTTGTTTTCTGCTTCTTCCTTTTTAGCCTTGAACACAGCAGCCGTGATTCCACCACCCAACAAAGCACCAGCAGCAGCACCCAGTGATGTTCCAATCGCCAGATTCTTTTTGCGATCATTCTCATAATTTTTATTTGCTTGTTTATGACACTCAGATTGCAAATCCATAACTCTTTCTCTATACTTATCTTTCAGCTCATCGTCACAATCTTCATCATCTTCTTTACATTTTTTAAACCAGTCACTTGATGGATAGCCTCCCTTGGTAACTCCTGCAGCGGCTGCATCACCATAACCACTAAAACACGCTTGTTT
>CAMZAC010000069.1 GCA_947304085.1 uncultured Alphaproteobacteria bacterium | reverse complement strand
TCTAATTCTGGAATTTTACCATATTGCAAAGCAGATGCCTTTTCATAATCACCATTACGCATAGCTATTGCAACCTCTGCCCGCGCAGCATCCAGCGCAGCCATAGCATCTGATAATCCGCGCATTTTCTTTTGTTCGTCTTGCCACTGCTTTGTCATTTCGTTTGATTCAAGTTGCATTTTTTCAATCAATTTTTCTAAATCAATCAAACGTTTTTTAGATTCTTCATCTTTTTCTTTTTTCAATGCTTGCTGTTCAATTTTAAGTTGCATTAAATGCCTGTCCAATTCGTCCAATTTTTCAGGTTTAGATGCAATTTCGATACGAACACGTGCAGCTGCTTCATCAATTAAATCGATTGCTTTGTCCGGTAAAAACCTGTCTGTGATATAACGGTCAGATAACTTCACTGCGGCAACCAATGCAGCATCTGCGATACGAACCCCATGATGTCCTTCGTATTTATCTTTTAAGCCACGCAATATGGAAATCGTATCGTCTACAGTTGGCTCATCAACATAGACTGGCTGAAAACGGCGTGCAAGCGCAGGATCTTTTTCAATATATTGACGATATTCGTCCAAAGTTGTTGCGCCAACACAATGCAATTCGCCACGCGCCAGCATAGGTTTTAATAAATTACCTGCATCCATAGAACCTTCGCCTTTGCCTGCACCAACCATAGTATGTAATTCGTCTATGAACAAAATAATTTGACCGTTTGCGTCTTTGACAGCCTTCAATATTGCTTTCAGACGCGCTTCAAATTGACCACGGAACATTGCGCCCGCCATTAACGCGCCCATGTCCAAAGACAACAATTTTTTATTCAACAGGTTTTCAGGCATATCACCAGAAATTATTCTTTGCGCCAACCCCTCTACAATTGCGGTTTTACCAACACCCGGATTACCAATCAACACAGGATTGTTTTTGGTGCGTCTGGAAAGCACCTGTATAGTTCTGCGCACTTCTTCTTCACGCCCAATAACTGGGTCTAACTTACCCTCTGCGGCCAACTTAGTAAAATCGGTCGTATATTTGGCAATTGCTTGCTCTGGTGTTTCTTGCATTTCTTCCGGATTCATATTTGTATCCTTTTGGTTTGTGTTTTCTTATGCCGAATATATAGTTGCATTTTTTGTAAATTCAAGCCATCGGACAATAAACCCAATAATACATTGCTTTTTACAATTTTTTGGGCTAGGCTGGATTTATAAATCAAGGTGATAAAATGGATTTTTCAGAAAAAGATACAAAACAAATCAAAGAACATGGTTTGACCATTGAAGAAGTCAACAAGCAACTTGAACAATTTGCAAACGGTTTTCCGTACATAGATATTGTTAAACCTGTGACCGCCAATGATGGTGTTGTTATCATTGATGATATGCCTGGTAATTACTTTGCTAATTTATTCAGTGAACATGCACAATCACTTAAAATTGTAAAAATGGTTCCTGCTTCTGGAGCTGCTACGCGTATGTTCAAAGATTTCTATGAATTTCTTCAAACTGGTAAAATGACCCCTGAAATCAGAACAGCTTTGGACAACATTACGGAATTTGCTTTTTAGAAAAATTTGCAAACTGTACTACCCAAAAACCCAACTGAGATTGATATAATTAAAGGCATCATTACACTATATGGCAATACCCCAAAAGGTTTAATTCCATTTCATAAATATGGAAACGATATTGCAACAGCACTAGAAGAACATCTGAAAGAAGGTGCCCAGTATGCTGTATCCTTTGGGAATACAGTAAATATTCATTTTACAGTTTCACCGGAACACAGAAAAGACTTTGAATCTTTATTAAACAAACTTGTCCCAATTTATAAAGCAGAATTTCACTTAAAGGAATATAACTTTACAATATCTGAACAAGATAAATCTACTGATACCATAGCAGTTAATAAGGATTTCACACCATTCAGAAATTCTGATGGCTCTTTGTTATTCAGAGCTGCTGGACACGGTGCTTTGACTAAAAATTTCAATGAAATTGATGCAGATTTAGTATTTATTAAAAACATAGATAATGTCCAACCAGATAATTTACGTAATGATACTATCAAGTATAACAAAATGTTGGCTGGTAAGTTAGTACACGTTCAAAAACAAATTTTTAATTTAATTCGTCAGATAGATTCAGGCAGATTAAATGTTGAATTGCTAACCAAAATATTACACGATTTTATCAATAATGAATTGAGCATAAAACTACAAGAAAAATTGTCTCTATCAGAATACAGAAAAATATTAAATCGTCCAATACGCGTATGTGGTGTTGTAAAAAATACTGGCGCACCAGGCGGTGGTCCTTTCTGGGTTCGTGATTCAAACGGCAATATCAGTTTACAAATTGTGGAATCCAGCCAAATTAATCCTGAATTTAGAGAAAATATTATGAGTAAATCAGAATATTTTAACCCTGTGTTCATGGTGTGTGGAATACGTGATTTGAATGGTAACAAATTTGATTTGACGCAATACGTTGATGAAAACACTGGCTTTATATCACAAAAATCCAAAGACGGCAAAGATTTACTCGCAATGGAGCTACCCGGTCTGTGGAACGGCGCAATGGCAAAGTATAATACTATGTTTGTGGAGGTACCAAAATCAATTTTCAGTCCTGCAAAGACTATTTTTGATTTACTTAAACAAGAGCACAATAACAAAATGATACAAAAGGGTTAATTACAATGGTTATAATAGAAAAAGTAAATTATAAAAATCTTTTTGATTTGATAATCAATAGAAACACGAATGAAAAATTATTACCAAGAATCAAATTTGCAAAAAATTTTATTCCAGAAATTAAAGAATTAAACAAGGCTGAAAAACAAGGCACCCCATTAAATCGTTATCATTTTGTGGTTAAACATAAGATAAATAATAAAACATTTATTGATGGATTGATTGGTATTTGTGATATAGAATACAAAAATAAAGCATTATTATTACATAAACCATTTCTTACGAAAGTTGATTATCTAGTAGAAGGTGCAAAAATAATAGTAAATGATTATTGTATTGATAAATTGCATTTAAAAGAACTTTATTCAAATATTCATTTTATTGGGGGGCCGTATTGGGTTGATATTGGTGATGATTTTTGGGGAAAATTTGGTTATGATTCTCGTAGTACTTGTCCTTATCCCGGTGCAGAAGATTGGCCTCATCATTTAGGTTGGCGTTACAGAAAAATGCTAAATAACAAGGAACAAACACGTTAAATATGTGTGATGGCATGAAATAAAATCATATTAATACAAAAAGACTTGACTTTTTATAAATTATGGTATAAATTATTGCCCAGTAATTAAAGGATTTGAATATGCCACGTGTATGTAAAGTAACTGGAAAGAAAACAATGGTCGGTATGAATGTATCTCACTCACACCGTCGTACAAAACGCACTTTTTTGCCAAATTTGCAAAAATTATCGTTTCATAGCGATATTTTGGATCGCGATTTCAGCTTGCGTATTTCGACAAGTGGATTACGCACATTGACTAAACATGGCGGTTTGGATGCTTATGTAATGTCTAAACCTATTTCTCGTTTAACAGACGAAATGGCTGCTATCAAGAAAGCCATTGAAAAGAAAAACGGCAAAGCCGAAAAACCTGCGAAAAAACCGGTTCATAAACCAACTCGCAGTGCTCGTTTGGTTAAAAAAGTAGAAGCAAAAAAGGCAGCTGCAAAATCTAAATAAGCAACTGCGTACAGTTATGGCTCTGTGGCGGAACTGGTAGACGCGCTTGACTCAAAATCAAGTTCTGAATAAGAGTATCGGTTCGATTCCGATCAGAGCCACCACCAATTTTCGTTAATAAAAATCCGCCGTTTGGCGGATTTTTGTTTAAGAAAATTGAGTGTCGCGCCGTAGCCGTGCGTCCAAAGAAAAATATTTATCGTATTTTGATAATATATTT
>CAMZAC010000068.1 GCA_947304085.1 uncultured Alphaproteobacteria bacterium | reverse complement strand
TTGAATACTTTATTGCCTGATGGTTTTATTGTGAGAGATTGGCGTGATTTAAATCGTGGTTTTGTTGGTGCATTACAGGTAGAAACCAGTGTAATGTTTTTGATACTATTATTAATAGTTATTGTTGCTGCATTTAATATTATTTCGTCTTTATTTATGTTGGTCAAAGATAAAAGCAAGGATATTGCAGTTTTACGCACAGTTGGTGTTTCGCGTAAATCTATGATAAAGATATTTATTTTATCAGGGACCAGTATTGGTTTAATTGGTGCAGTGTGTGGAACGATATTGGGTATTGTTATGGCAATATATATTGAACCAATTCGACATTTTTTCCAGTTTTTAACAGGACGTGATTTATTTCCTGCGGAATTATATTCGTTATCAGAGTTGCCGTCTAAATTGGTTCCATCAACAGTTGTCAGCATAGCGGCTATTGCAATTGCATTATCTTTCTTGGCGACATTGTATCCAGCCTGGAAAGCCGCAAATACGGATCCAGTAGAAACTTTGCGAAATGAATAGGATTAAAACAAATGGCAAGTATATTAAATTCTTTATCAAAGATATCAAAGAAAGATGTTGTTCTTTCGGTGCGTGATATTAAAAAGACTTTTGTTGAAGGTGGACAACCATTAAAGATTTTGCGTGGTGGCGGATTTGATTTATATCGTGGTGAAATTGTCGCATTGGTTGGACAAAGCGGTTCTGGAAAATCAACATTGTTGCAGTGTGTAGGCTTGTTGGATAAACCAACATCTGGTAATATATTTATAGATGGATTGCCTTTGGATAAAATGAACGAAGAAACACGCACTATGTTGCGGCGAAAAAAGATAGGTTTTGTATACCAAAAGCATAATTTATTATCAGATTTTACCGCCTTGGAAAATGTAGAATTGCCGATGTTGGCAGATGGGGTTAATCCTGATGTGGCTTGTGCACGTGCCATGAAATTATTGCGCAGTGCAAATGTTGTGCATCGGGCATGTCATTTTCCTGGTGAAATGTCTGGGGGTGAACAACAAAGGACTGCTTTGGCGCGGGCGCTGGCGAATAATCCGGAAATATTATTAGCAGATGAACCAACAGGAAGTTTGGATCCAGATAATGCTGTTTCTGTATTTGATTTGTTATTAGATTTAGTCCGCAAAAATAATATGTCTTTGTTGTTTGTGACGCATGATATGAATCTTGCAAAGCGTGCAAACAGAATTATTACTATCAAAGAAGGGATCGTTAAATAAAAACAAAAAAAGGAGAGAGCAAAATGAAAACACAAAAAATCAAAACATCCAGCAGGGTATACGGCGTCTTAGGGATGCTTGGGATTTTGTTATTTGGCATGATGATGGGATTTATTATGAACGGTGCATCGCGTCCAAATCCATCGTCTATGACAGTGGCACAATGTCAAAGTATATCAAATCAAATTGTTAATGCTGCCCAGAACAATAACCCAGATTTATTGCGTCAATTAAATCAGATATTTTCGGAAAATTGCATTGACAGAAGTTTTAAACATCCAAAACAAAAACCTGTGTTTAAATCAGTAAAAGCACATATGGTTGCACAAAAGCCATCATGTGAAAAAATAGAATCTGTTTTATTACAAAGATTAAAAGCGATGGATTTTGATTATTCTGATTTTGCCCAAGATTATATAGAACGTGCAAAAGTTTATGCAAATTTAGCAGACAAGGGCTGTAAAGAAAACGCAGAGTCGTATAAAGAATTGGCAAAACAAGATTTAGAAATAGCACGCGCATTGAATCAAGACAGATTGGATGACCGTGTAGAAGCAACAGAAATGGTTGAAACTTATAAACGTTTGCAAATGAAGGCGGAAGCAGAAAAAATGATTGAAAAAGCAAAAAAATTGACTAACCCCGCAATTGATTTTATAATACAATTGGAAAAGATAATAGAGGAGTAGGGTGAAAAATATGAAAAAGACCATAAACAAAGACTTTTCAAAGAAAAAATCCCATTTGTGGGTGATAATTGTTTCTGTATTTATATTAGGTGGTGCAGTTGGATATGTTTCGCATTATTTGGTTTCTAACTGGGGTGGTTTTTTTGCGAAATGTCCAAATGGTGATAAACCAGATAAAAATGGCTGTTGTGAAGGCGAAATTTACACAGATGCAGGAGACGGCTGGATGGTTTGTTGTCCAGAAGTGGGCGATAACTGTTTCCCACCAATTAAATAATTAAACAACACCCGTGAAAACGGGTGTTGTTATTTGGATTCAATTTCTGCGATTTTAGCCGAGATATTTTCCCAATTTACTTCATTGACATTTTTGACGGCCAACAGATGACCACCGGATGCCAGTGCTGCACGTATTCCGTTTTCATTATCTTCTATGATTAAACATTCTGTGGGTTGCAAGTTAAGTTTTTTCATTGCAGTTATATATATTTCTGGATCTGGTTTAGGTTTCTTGACATCTTGATTTGAAACTATAAATTCCAAATATTTATCAAGATGTGCACACCGCATCATTGTTTCAATAGTATTACGAATTGAATTAGAACAACATGCAATATGATAACCACGTGTTTTTAATTCAGACAAACATCGCTCGTGAATTGGGTTTGGATGACAATGTTCTTTTACTAACTCCATTGTAAATTCTTGCTTTTTTTTATTTACTTCATCATGTAGTTCAATGGGTAAACCATTTTCAGCGGATAGTTTTTGCAACTTAACTTTGGTTGGTAAACCATCATAATAAAGCAAATGTTCAGATAATGGAATTTCATATCCGTAAAGAGCCAAAGCACAGTTTAACGCTTCGAAATGCCATTCTTTTGCATCAATCAAGACACCGTCCATATCAAACAAAACCGCTTTGATTTTTGTCATGCGCAATCCCTTTAAGAACGTCGTGATTTATTATACATTTTAATTTGGTGGTCGCAATATATTTGTTATTAATAAATTGTTGTGTAAAAAAGTATTTGATTAAATATAAATTTATGGTAAAATACATAACAATGTGGAAGGGATTTTTTCACATGTTGTCATGATCATAACAAGGAGAGAAATCAATGAAAAAAATAGTATTAACAAGTATTGGCGCACTTATGTTGACCGCTTTATCTGCAGGCGCTGCGGAAACAACATGTTCAAAAGGTGATTGTTCAAATTATAAAATCTTTTTTGGTATAAATGCTGGTATGTTGGGGGTTAATTATGATGGTGCTCTCAAGACTTTGATAGATAATTTACCAAGTATGATGGGCGGTGGTGACGTAAAAAGCCTTAAGTTGCCAGAAAAAGATACTGTTATTGGTATGGAAGGTGGAATGCGTTTTGGCAAATATAAAAATGTTTGGAATGGTGGTTTCACAATTTCTGCTGAAAAGACATTGGGTAAAAAGATAGAAGCTGTTGTTGATACTGCTAGTATTACAGGCAAGTTGATAGCAAATACAAAACTGAGTGTAAATGCGATATCTGCAACTTTTGATAATTATATCCGTTTGAATAAATCTTTGGAAAATCGTTTAGATTTAGTTGTTGGTGTTGGTATCGCAGAAGTAGAAACAAATGTAAAATTGGCCGATGTCGGTATGTCTTTGAATTCACATGCTGCTGTATTAAAGGCTGGTTTGGAATTGGAATTGACAGATAACATTTCTATGACATTGGGTAGTCGTATGTATATGCCTGTAGCTGGTCAATATTATGGCTCTATCTATAATGTAAAGGCAGGATTTAAATTCTTGTTCTAATATAACTATAATCATAAATAAAAGGGAATTTAATGAAGAAAATATTATTAACAAGTGTCAGTGTGTTGATGCTGAGTGCTGTGGCTGTTGGTGCAGCAGAAGCAAAATCAAATCACAAAGTGTTCTTTGGTGTAAATGTTGGTATGCATGCTGTTAGTTATGATGGCGGATTTAAGGATATGTTTGCACATATTGGTAGTGTTTATAACAATTTGTTTGGTGGGGGAAGTGGTGCAATTCTTCCAGCAGATAAAGACGTTCGGGTTGCTTTCCCTGATACAGACACAGTCTTTGGCATGGAAGGTGGTATGCGTTTTGGTAATTATAAAGGTGTTTGGAATGGTGGTTTCACAATTTCTGCTG
>CAMZAC010000067.1 GCA_947304085.1 uncultured Alphaproteobacteria bacterium | reverse complement strand
CACATCAACAACAACTCGCACTTTTGGAAACGGATACGAAACATGTCGTGATGCATACTTTACATGCATGGATCAATTCTGTGCAAATCAAAACGATACATACCGCCGTTGTGTTTGTTCTTCAAGATTACAAGATATCCAAAAGAAAGAAAACTTATTATCACAGACGTCAACCAGTCTTCAAGATTTTCATGATTTTAATGTAAACGCGATTGACAAGACCGCAAAAGAAGTTCAAGCTATGCAAAGTGCTTCTGTTGGCGAACAATCTCTTAAAGAAGACAAATCAAGTAGCGCGATAACTTTGAAAAATGTAAAAGATGTTCTGAATACATCTAAGCAAAATGCGTTATCAACAAACGGGACGTTTGATATTGCTGGCGATATCCAATCAATTTGGGAAACGACCGATTTGATACGTGGTTATGATATTTCAACCTTGTCTGGTGAATCTTTATACAACGCTGTTCACGCACAGTGTTCTGCGTTGGTCGCAGAGCAATGTGTATCATCTGATTTAAAAATGATTGCGTCCGCATATGGTATGTATATTGAAAATGATTGCGAAGTGTTTGCTTCCGATTTAAACAAAAGAAATATAAATGCAAATGCAGCAATTAGAACAAGTCGCCATGAAATGCAAGATAAACGTCTTGAAACTTATAATGCACACAATGCTTTATCTGTGACAGATTGTATTGCACAAGTCCGCAAAGATATCACTGCAGATACCGCGTGTGGGGATCAATATATTCACTGTCTTGACACTACAGGTAAATCTTTGAATATAACTACTGGTGCCCCAATAGATTCATCGGATTTTTATCAGTTTGAAAACCAATTATCTTTATCTGGTGATGTCCTAACAAACAGCAAAAATACAGCTATGCTTAATGTGTTAAACAAGAAAAAAACATTTGCACAAAAAACTTTGGATACATGTCGTAATGTATCAGATAACGTCTGGGAAGAGTTTTTACGTCAGGCACTTGTAGAAATATATCAAGGTCAAGCAAACCGTGTAAAAGAAGTTAAAGCAGAATGTCTGCAAGTCGTAACACAATGCTATCTTGATAAATCAGATACTTTAAATAGTCTTGCGGAAGATGTTTCTGATATTTCAACACGACAAAATTTGGAAATCACAGAAGAATTATGTAAAGATAAATTAACAACTTGCAGTAACTTATATGGTGGTGGCCCAGAAGGTATGGCTTTATTAATATCTACCATGACTAAAATTACAGATGCGACAATTGCCCAAGAATGTCCAGCCTTGTTAGAATCATATGCAGAACAAGTTTGTGCCGTGTCAAATAATGATGTAAATCATACATATCCATACGGCTGTCGTTTTTACGCACCAGGCGAATCTAAATATGCCAGAGAACAGGAGTGTAATCAATACACAACAAAAGACAATGCTGATACTGACACTTGGATAGAACCGACAGACAGCACCGACGAAAATCTTTATCCTATTTGTCCAATCGATGCAACAAAAAAATACACATCTTGCAAAGTGGGGTTTTATTTGGAATTTGTTCCAACAGGTCAACAATGTCCAACAAACCAAACTAATAATGCTGGAAGTGAATATGCAAACAAATGCTGTCCTTGCCCTGGTGGATACCTATGTAATGGTGGAAACGCAACACCAACCCAAGTCACTAATACCAATATATATGAAAAGTGTGGCTTAAACTATGTCGGCAGTTTGTATCAATTACTGGTCCGATATGCATTACAAAACTGTACACGTTCAACAAATACAGAGTATGTATTACCAGAATCTATACTGGCGAATGTTAATACAGTTATGACCAGCATATACACATCTTTGGCCCAGCAACTGTCGTCAGACTGTTCCGCATTAAATGGTATATGGGTAAGTTTACCCTGGCAAGACAATGATAAAAATGGTAAACACGACAAAACTGGACACACTTTATTGCCCACATTCTATCAATACGTTAATGCAAACAAACTATGGGGATATTGCAGAAATCAATAACAAAAAAAGCCTGATGCAAATCAGGCTTTCATTTTCTTTCACTGATGTAGATTTATCACGCAACTTTTTTAGTTTCTGCGTATATTTCAATTGGTGATTTTTTGCCATTGACGACATCTGCATCAATAACAATTTCTTGCAAATCTTTCTTGTCTGGGGCATCAAACATCGGCTGTAATAAAATCTTTTCCAATATAGAACGCAAACCACGTGCACCAGTTTTACGTTCAACAGCCATTTTAGCAATCGCCGTTAAACCATCTTTGGTCACAGTTAATTTTATTCCATCCATTTCCAACATTGCTGCATATTGTTTAATAATTGCATTTTTGGGTTCCGTTAAAATTTTAACCAATGCCTTTTCATCTAAAGCGTCCAAAGTTGTCACAATCGGCAAACGACCAATCAATTCAGGAATTATACCGAACTTTACCAAATCAGCAGACTGCACATCTGACAATCTGTTCTTTTCTTCACGCTCTTGCTTGGCGGCAACCTCGGCACCAAAACCAATGCCTGCACGCGCAGAAGTCCTGTTTGCAATTATCTTATTCAGACCATCAAATGCGCCACCACAAATAAACAATATCTTGCTTGTATCTAATTGCACAGTTGATTCGCCAGGATGTTTACGACCACCGCCACCCGCCGGAACATTTGCGATTGTCCCTTCTATCAATTTCAACAAAGCTTGCTGAACACCTTCGCCAGATACATCGCGCGTCAAAGACGGGTTTTCAGACTTTCTGGAAATTTTATCTATTTCATCAATGTAAATAATACCCTTTTGCGCACGTTCCACATCAAAATTCGCATTTTGCAACAAACGTGTCAACACAGATTCAACGTCATCACCAACATAGCCAGCTTCGGTCAAAGTGGTTGCGTCAGCAATCGCAAATGGCACATCCAAAACGCGTGCCAAAGTTTGTGCAAACAAGGTTTTACCAGTTCCGGTAGAACCAATCATCAAAATATTCGATTTTTGAATTTCCACATTAGAAGCTACCGATGCGCTATTTCTTTTGTAATGATTATATACAGCAACCGCCAAAGTCCGTTTTGCTTCATCTTGACCGATAATATATTCATTAAGATATTTATAAATCTGAGATGGGGTTGGCAATTTTTCGGTATCAGAATCAATCTTGGTCTTTTTATCATCTGCCATAATGTCGTTGCATAAATTGATACATTCATCACAAATGCAGACATTTCGACCACTGACCAATTTTTTTACTTCGTATACAGATTTACCACAAAAACTACAAAATTGTTGTGCGTTTTCTGTTGTGTTTTTTTCGTCACTCATTTTATAAACCCTGTCTTATAAAATTATTTACGATTTAATATGCCATCAATCAAACCAAATTTCTTTGCAGCTTCGGCATCCATCCAGTTATCACGTTCCATAGCATCAAAAACTTCTTTTTCTTTGCGCCCAGTAAATTCAGCCATTTGTTTCAACAACACTTTTTTGACGCGTTGGGTCTCCTGCATATATATTTCCATATCAGTCACCTTACCCTGGGTTCCAGAAGACGGTTGATGAATCATGACTTCTGTGTTTGGCAGAACGAAACGTTTACCTTTAGCACCGGCAGCCAACAACACTGCCCCCATAGATGCAACCAAACCCATACCGATTGTCGAAACATTTGGCTTAATATATTGCATAGTATCCATAATTGCCCAACCAGCAGTCACATCACCCCCCGGTGAATTAATATACAATGAAATATCTGCATTTGGGTTTTCAGATTCCAAAAACAATAACTGCGCAACGACAGTATTTGCCATAGCGGGCTCAATAGGACCAGAAATCATGACAATTCTGTCCCTTAATAAACGTGAATAAATATCAAAAGAACGTTCACCTTTTGGTGATTCTTCAATAACAAGAGGTACTAACGACATAATAAAAAACCTCTTTTTTATACGAAATTATACCATAAAATAATCCGATTCGCCAATTTTATAGTACATAAATAAGAAAATTTCTCAAAATTACAAGGGACAAGGTATCATGTTTAAGAAATGCCGAAACACTCAAGAAATAAAAAAATACCGCCCAATCGGGCGGTGTTTTTTACTTGTTTACATTAACGGCCTTTGTTTTGAACTTGATAGTTTATCAAGCTAAGTTCCGCTTTCACACCATTACATG
>CAMZAC010000066.1 GCA_947304085.1 uncultured Alphaproteobacteria bacterium | reverse complement strand
CGACCGCAGAAAACGGAATACCTTTTCAGCACAATATTAATACACGACTAGATGGTCGCGCAATCATTGCATCTAAACATATGTCTGTATTAGAAGTCGCTATTCTTGTGACTCATGTTCCAAACGCTTTTTTTATTATAAAACGAGAACTGCTTTGGATTCCAATATACGGTTGGGCTTTTTGGAGAATTGGCTTACTTGGGGTAAACCGTAAACGCGGTAAAACAAATATGAAAAAGCTTGCACACCGTGTGACAAAACATATTATGAATGGAATGACTTTGATAATATTTCCAGAAGGCACACGCGTATTACCAAACCAGAACATACCTTTAAAACATGGTTTGTTGTTTCTGGCAAGTCATTTAAAATTACCAATTATGCCAGTTGGGGTTGACACAGGGTTATATTGGCCTAAACACGGCAAAATAAAATCTGGCACAGCAAACATATACTTTGAACCTGAATTACCATCTTCTGCAACGGCCGATGAAATAAGAACAGCGATTAATCGTCACAGTTGTTAGACATACTAGTCACACCATGATAATCTTTTGCCACCAGAATATGGGCGACCAAATTTTTCGTTGATTAAAACCAATCCCACATCGCGATTATCTGCATCAAAAACATTTGCATCAATTCGCCCCGCATATTTATCGTTTTTCACATTTGTAATTTCAATCACAGACCCAACTGGTATCAATTCTTCAAGTCGTTGTTTGGCTTGATTTGCGCGCATAATTTCATAAGCACACTGACCGTTCAATTCTGGCGTATCGACATTTCGTAAACGCACACTAACAGACATAACTTCTATACCATCCGCCAACAAAACGGTCGCCTTAAATGTATCACCATCCACAATACGTGTGACCAACACAGGCGTTGCAAAAGCAACATTACAAAATAAACCAACAAAAAAAGCACATATCGCTTTTTTCATTTTTATTTCAAGGCAACTTTGGTGACCAAGTTGGTTCTGTACCATTTACATCATTTGGTAAATCAATATCATACAAATTACGACCTGTAATATCGACACTGCGAATATGGCTGATTCTGTCTTTGTCATTATCTGCTCGTTCCGTTTCATAATAAACTAATCTACGTGACCCAGGAGCCCAAGACGGAGCTTCCATATACCAACCACCAGCTAATATTTTTTCATGTCTACCTTCGGTATTCATGATACCTATATAAAATGTATTGTCTGCCATTTTAGTAAAAGCTATAAACCGTCCATCTGGCGACCATGCTGGCGTAGCATAACGCCCCGCCCCAAAAGTAATCCTTTTTTGCGTTCCTTTTGCTAAATCCAAAACATGAATCTGCTGCGAACCAGATCTATCTGAATTAAATGCCATATATTTACCGTCTGGAGAATAAGATGGACTGGTATCAATATGATTTCCAAAAGTTAGCTGACGCAAAGTCTTATTAAACATATCGTATTCATATATGTTTGTTATACCATCTTTGACCAAAGACAACGCAACTCGACTACCATCAGGCGAGAAACGCGGAGCAAAATTCATACCCCCAAAATTGCCTAATCTGGTTTGATTTCCTGTATCTAAGTCCAAAGCCCAAACCATCGGGTCATCATTACGATAAGACAAAAATACAATCGTTGCCATATTTGGTGAAAAATGCGGGGACATTACAAAAGTGTTTTTATCAGATAAATATCGCATACCGAAACCATCTTGATCCATTATCGCCATACGTTTCACACGTTTATTCATAGCACCTGTTTCAGCAATGAAAACTATCTGGGTATCAAAATACCCAGTTTCACCAGTCAATCTTTCATAAATTGCATCTGCCATAATATGAGCCAACCGACGAACAGACTTTGTTGAAGAAATTAAACTTTGTGCTTCTATTTGTTCTTTTCCATTAACATCCCACAAATAAAATTCTAACTTATAATTATCTTTGCCATCTGGCTTTATACTGGCTTGGACCAAAGCTTGTGTTTTTATTGCCGCCCAGCTTTTAAAATTAGGCATATCGTTCATTTTCACATATTGCGGAAAAGCATCATGATTGATAATTCTGAACAAACCTGTTCTTTTTAAATCACTTTCAACAACTTCTCTTAACATTTTGATATCTTTCTGCGAAACTTTGCCATTTGATTCAAATTTCTGAACAGCAATCGCAATAGGTTCTGTTCCACCAGCAACAATATCAACATGCAACTCCGCCTTTGCAACAGACATAGTAAATAACGATAACAACAAAACACATAAAAATCTAAACATACAAAAATCCTTTCCTTTTACACAAAATATGATAACGCAACAATTTTATCACGCAACCACAAAAAGTCAAAAACATAAAAAATCACCACAATACACCAATCAACACAAAAGCCCACACTTCCGCCATTACAAGCACATATACAAATGTATTGACATTTGTAAATACAATGATATAGTCAGTTGTAATGGCTGATGTATAGGAGTTGGTGTATGCCGAATGTGATGCAACAATTGTTCGTTATGAACATAGAATCTTTACTAAGAGAATATGCGGCTTATCGTGCTTTTAATAAATCAGATTGTGTAATTAATATGCGAATTCCTCGCCCTGTTTTGGATAAGATTAAGGAACTTGCGGATGCACAACATGTCCCATATCAATCATTAATATCTTCTGTTTTATTTTCACTGGCCAATGTTGATGAATCAAAAAAAGGATAAGGTATGACAGACTGCGAATTACAAAGAAACCAACAAATATTTGATACATTGAACGAAACAAAAAAACAAGAACCAAAATCTCCTGAATTTTGGTTATGGTCTGATTTGGCATCTTTGCATCCAAAATTTTTAAATAAATCTGCGTTTATACCCGTAGATTGGTTTTCTGACAAGATGCACGCAACCATTACACAAAGCATTCCTGCTTTTGAAACTATGGTTGAACAACCTGTTCACATAAAAACAATCAACACAAATAATGTCTGCCAACGCATCACTCCGTGCGACACATTTGAACTGGAAAAGACAATGGACCAAAAACTAACACGCTTGGCTTGCGAATATTTATTTAAACAATATTACAGTGCAGAGTTTACCCAAGCATATTTCTTGTTTCCAAATGCAACGTTCAACGAATTAAACGACAAAATCGATGATATTAAAATATATCGTAGACACCAAGACATTCACAATGTTATAAGACAAGCGGCGTCAATAATTTTACGCATCACCAGACGCACCAAAGCAACCGTATGTGAAGTATACCAAAACACATGGACACAATTCTTTAATACAGACAATCTGGACGATTTAAAAAAACAATATAACATCGAACACTCACCATTTGATAACATGCAATTGGATTTTTCTATGTATCCAAACCAATGGGACTATATTTATAATATGTTCCGCGACATAATAGTCCAATTAGACCCACACGAAGCATTGGAACTTGAAGATGTTGTAACACAATGTAAAGAATGTGCACAAATCCAACGCAATATGTTGAAAAAACACACAGGGAAAAACCCAGAAGAATTTTTAACAAAAATCGATTTGGGATTAAAATCAAAACAAATAGACGATGCCCGCAAACAATTTTGGTTCAAAAATTACAAAACGAATTCGCTGTAATAAAAAACCGTCCATTCGGACGGTTTTTTTATTAATTCCAACCATCATATATATCAGGACAATTGAACGAGAACGGACTTGCTGAATTACCCTGGGTTGCAGCAGCAACCAAGAATTGCAAGACAAGACCGATAATAAAGAACAAGATAAAACCAACCAACAAACCTGTTCCCTTCTTTTTTACATCTTCAACGCTGAATTGACCATCTTTTTCGCCGGCTTTCGAAATATATCCCCACGCCCAACTAGCAATAAAGAACCCTGCACCAACAAACGCAAAAGTCCTTAGCAATTTAAAGACCCCTTGCAATTTTCTTATCATTTCACAAAAAGCAGTGTCATTTTCTGCAAACGCAGGCATAGCAGTCATAATTGCGATAACAGCAAAATTGATTCTATTCATTATCTTTTTCATTTTTTACCCCTTCTTTAACTTGCATTATATCATATACAAAGACAATAAACAAATAAAAAAAACACCGCTATAAAAACTTTATAGCGGTGACAAACAAAACCAAACAAATAAGAAATTAAAAACTCTTTATGCAGGTATAATAATGTATTTGTTTTTCAAAAATGTCTTTTTACCACATCTTGAACAACCACAACTTGGTGCTGGCGTTTCTTCAATTGTAGATGTAGGAACGATAGCACGTCTATCATTGCGTTCTGTATACCCAAATGTATCTTTTTTGTATAAATCAGAACAACGAGTATTACGATAAACAACACGATTACCATCTCTCAACGCACGAATATCTGAATCAAATCTTTTTCCACGTTCGTTAGAA
>CAMZAC010000065.1 GCA_947304085.1 uncultured Alphaproteobacteria bacterium | reverse complement strand
GGTATCGCTGAGATAAGAATGTTTTTTGTGCAGAAGTTATCGGATATAAATGCACGAGATAATGAAGGATACACAATGGCGATATATGCTGTCGAGTATGGAGATAAAGATTTGGTTAAATATTGCAATGGACATGGTGCCGATTTCAATATACAGACCCCAGGTGGATGGACGGCACTAATGATAGCTGTATTAGATGATAGAGAAGATATAGTGTCGTATTTATTAAATAATGTTACGAATATAGATTTAAAAAAACGGACTGAAAATGGTAGAGATGTTTTTGATTTAGCACTAGATAGTACAGACAAAATTCGTGGTATGCTTTATAATTTTCTTTATAATAGTCAAATTAAAGGTTCTGCAGCAAAGAAACAAAAAGATGCCAATGTCATAACAAAATAAACCCGAAAAATTCGGAGTGTTTAGTTTATCGTGATTATTATAATCACACAAAAACATAATATCCCGGTTCGTGTTCGTGGAACATTTACACCAAATGATATTGGCACTTTGGTTGCGGGTGTAAGACAAAGATAAGAACATTTCCTTTTTGTTAAATTTATGATATAATTCCCGTTGTTTAGATCAAGGGATAGAATTATGGCTGTAAATAAAAACAAAACAACACCCAAAACACAAAAACAAAAAACAGTTGGTGTCTGGTCTGCAATCGCAAGATTTTGGAAAAATTATGCGAATTTCAATGGTACAGCACAACGCGGTGAATGTTTTTTTGCGTTTCTGTTTGTGTTCGCGGTGTTTTTGGTTATCTATGAATTACCTTTGATTGAGATTTATAAATATTGTTTTGGATCGTTGTCTGTGTACACGTTGGCTATGTTGTTAAGGGTTGAGGCTTGGAGTAGAATTTTATGGGTTGTGGCGACATTTATACCATGTATATCGTTAGCAGAGAGACGTGTACGTGATGCAGGTTTTCGTGCTGGCTGGGTTTGGGTGCCGGGTTTAATTTTGTGGTTGTGGGGTGGCATATTCACAGATACAGCGCATTTTTATTTTTTAATATTCGGGATAATTATATCGTTATTACCAAACAAATCGAAAAAATAAAAAACTGCCAAACGGCAGTTTTTTTTCATAAAGTTTTTATTTAAACGATTCGGCGGCGGTTCGTGCCAATGTATCAACCATTTCATTAAACTCTTCGCCAGCGTGTCCCTTGACCCAAACCCAATGAATTTTTATTTTTGATGCTAATTCATCCAATTCCTGCCATAATTCTTGGTTTTTGACAGGCTTTTTATCTGCGGTTTTCCAATTGTTTTTCTTCCAATTTTTTATCCAAGATTGCATACCGTTTTTAACATATTGGCTGTCAGTATGTATTTCCAATTCACTATGTTTGCGCGCAGCACGCAAAGCACGAATCACTGCGGTCAATTCCATTTTGTTGTTCGTGGTTTCTTTTTCGCCACCAGAACGCTCAGCGGTATGTATTCCGTCTGTGGCTACAAAGCCCCATCCACCTGGGCCTGGGTTACCCAAACAACTACCATCTGTCCATATTTTTAGCATTTTATTTCACCTTTCTTTGTGATATAATACCATAAAATGAAGTTTAATGCCAAACAATTACAACAGATGTCTAATGCAGTGCGTGCAAACGCACTGGGGGCGATTTTATCTGCGCAAAGTGGACATATTGGAATCGTGCTTGATGCGGCGGAAATAATAACTTGTGTTTTTGCAAATTATTTGCGTCGTGGAATAGATCGTTTTGTTTTATCTGCTGGTCATGGCAGTGCTTTGTTATATTCTGTGCTGAAATTATCGGGCTATAATGTTGGCGATTTGCATAAGTTTAGAAAGTTTAACGGTTTGCCGGGACACCCTGAATATGGAATTGACGGTGTTGATGCAACAACTGGGCCGTTGGGGCAAGGTGTTGGTAATGCGGTTGGTTTGGCGCTGTCGCAAAAGATTCGTGGCATTCGTGCCAAGACTTATTGTTTATGTTCGGACGGCGATTTAATGGAAGGGGTATCATTCGAATCGATGGCTTTGGCGGGACGGTTAAATCTTAATAATTTAATCGTGTTGTGGGACGATAATAAAATCAGCATAGATGGTGTTGCACAAACTGATATTGATGTAAATGCGCGTATGCGGGCTATGGGCTTTAACGTAATGTCTATGCGTGGCGATGATATTGCATCGATAGAGCGGGCATTGGATCGCGCAACAAAATCTACTATGCCAGTGTTTATACAATGTAAAAATATTTTGGGACGCGGTTCGTCTGTGGAAAATACATCAAAAGCACATGGTTTTGGTTTGTCAGAAAGTGAAATCTTGGGCTTGATTTCTAAAAACCAAGATAATGATGGATTAAAATTATGGTCGGTTGTTGCGCGTTGCCCGATTGCAAAAACTAGCAAGGCTATATCTGTGTTGAATCGTATAAAAACACCAAAGACCCCAGAACATATTGCCACACGTGAATTGTCCGGAATATATCTTGATTTGTTGATGAAGCATGGTGCAGATTTAATTACGGGTTCGGCAGATTTGGCAGATAATACACGTGTTAAAACCAGTTTGTCAAAAGTGATAAGCGCAAATCATTTTGACGGGAATTATATCAATTATGGTGTTCGCGAACATGCTATGGGTGCGATAATGAATGGGCTTTGTGTTGGTGGTTTGCGGCCTGTGGGTGCAACGTTTTTGGCATTCAGTGATTATATGCGTCCATCGATTCGTTTGGCTGCGCTGTCGCATTTACCAGTGATATATGTTTTTTCACATGACAGTATTTGTGTTGGCGAAGATGGCCCAACACATCAGCCAGTTGAACAATTACCGTCACTACGTTTAATACCAAATTTAATGGTTTATCGTCCATGTAATATGGCAGAGGTTGCATACACATGGAACTCTGCGATTGCAGATACGGAACATCCGTCTGCGATTATATTGTCGCGTCAAAAATTCAGACAGATTCCTACACCCGTTGATTCAGATTTATCGCGTGGTGCGTATGTAATTTATCCTGCTAAATCAGGCGGTGCCAAGACAACAATTATTGCAACGGGTAGTGAGGTTCCATTGGCTGTGGATATCGCGTCGCGTTTCAGAAATGTTCAAGTTGTGTCTATGTTAAATATGGAAACTTTTCGCAACCAAGATAATAAATACAAAAATCAAATCTTACGCGGATGCGTAATTGCTATCGAAGCTGCTGCACCTGGTAATTGGTTCGAGATTGCAGATGCTGTGATTGGAATTGATTCTTTTGGTTCATCTGGCGATTCGGATACTTTGTATAATGAATATGGATTTAATACCGATAAAATCATAAATGAAATCAAGCAGTATATAAAATAATGTCATCGGATAAGTTTTTTACTTTGTCGTCAGGGTGTCAAGTTCCGGTTGTCATAGAAACACGACGCGGTGCGCGTAATGTGACTTTGCGACCAAAAACAACACCGCATTTGGAAATACATATATCTAAACCATGGCTGACATCAACTGCGTTTGTTATGAAGTTTTTAGAATCTAAACGCAAATGGATAGAAGGTATTTTTGCGCGCGCACCACGCAAAGAACACTTGAAACCAAATGATACAGTCGAATTTTTGGGGCGGACGATTAAATTGATACATGATTCGGGGTTGCGGTCGAATAAATATTTAAATGATGATAAAACAACATTGTGTGTTGGCGGTGGAATAGATATGTTTGAAAGGCGCGTGCGTGATTTTATAAAATCTGAATTATTGCAGGAAATAAAAAATATTATCAGAACAACACCAAAGCAATATTGGCCAAAAAATATTTCTTTGCGGGATACGACAACGCGGTGGGGTTCGTGTTCGTCAAACGGTAATATATCTTTTTCTTGGCGGCTGGCTTTTGCACCATACGAAGTAATGCGATATGTTGTAATGCATGAATTAGCGCATCGTGAACATATGAATCATTCGCCTGAATTTTGGGCAACAGTATCAAAGTTATACGGCTTTGGTGTGGAACGGGCAAAAAGATGGCTGAATCAGAACGGTTGTAATTTACATATGTATTTTTAAATTGTGTTTAAAAAAAGCTTTTATTGCTTTTTGTTTTATGGTAATATTAAATTCGATAAATGGTAATCAAGGAAGGGAACCATGAAAGAAATATTTTCAATTTTATATTCAGCAGTTTTGTGTTGTATGATGACGACATTTGTTGCTGTGGCTTCGAATTGTCCAGACTGTGATCGTGTAGCAGCTGGTACGTGTGCCAATTGGAAATCTTTTAAAAACCCTAAGCTTAATAAAGAGCATTATTTTACAGCAGATGCAACCCAAGCACGTGCCTGCTGTGAATTGCAAGCAAACACAACGACCAAAGGATCGCCTGATAAACAAGGTTTTTTTTGGAGATCTGTTAAACCAACAGAAAACTGTAATGTT
>CAMZAC010000064.1 GCA_947304085.1 uncultured Alphaproteobacteria bacterium | reverse complement strand
CATCATAATCCATTGTTCCATACTTTTCAGTGGCGGTAGTTTTAACCTGTTCGTTATATAATGCGTTTTTAACAGTATTTTTTGCGACATAATTCAAAGATTCACAATACATTAATACTGTTCGATAATCATAACCAGAATCTATCCAGCTGGTTTGTGTGCCGATGGTCCATTTGCCATCTTTATCTCTGTCACAATACTTTGTTAAATCCCAAGATCTGACCTGACCAACCCAAGAAGGATCGTTTAAATCTACTTTTTTCACCTTTTCCTTTAATTTTTCCCATGGTCTGCGATTTGAATTTGTTGGATATGGCTTAAACCCACATTTTTTTGTCTTGTCATCACCACAAGACACAATCAAATCAACTGGTGAATATACATTTATACGTGTTCCTGCAGGAATAGAGAACGGCGGAACAGTATTATTGATTGCATCAACAACCAATTTATTTGTGATTCTGTTCCATTGATTTATAAGCTCTTGCTTTGCCAATTCAGATGAACGCACTGTCCCAGATTGAACAACGGTATTTGTATCCAAGTTAATCTGATTTACAAATGTATCCGCAATAGGCGCAATCATATTAACTGCAGCTGGGACGATGGCTGTTAAAATTGGCATAACCATCTGTTCTACATAATCTGTGCTTCCACGTCCTGGAACGCCTACACGTCCCTGGGCATCACCAGAATAAGGATCTTGTCCGTCTTCAAAGTTAAATTCTACACCATCAGGACGAATAAATTGATACCATTTTATATTCATGCGTCCAAAAGACTGATATGGACCAGGTAAATCTCCCTCTAAATATCCCAGTTGGCACAATAATGGTTCGACCATCATCAGAAAAAACATTTCTATCTACTGTCGCCCGAACAGGAATACTATGATTTGCGTCTGGATCACAAGTTCCACCACTGTTTTTTGTAGAACAGCCGTAAATACTTGGGTCTGCACGAACTTCGGATACAATAGTTGCCGGAATAGGTTTAAATTGGCGCAAAATAAATGTTCTGTCATATGGGTGTGAAGCTTGGACACTTTCTCCCAGTGCGGAACCAGCATAATCAGGGGCGGTTTCTTGGGTTAATTTTTCAATACCCATTTTTCCCTTTGACCAAACAGGGCTTTGAAATTTACCACCAACACCAGAAACAGAAGTTTTTTCTGGTGAAGATAATTTTGGCAGGGTAAAACCAGATATTTCAGTAGCTTTATACCCAATATGATCAGCATCTGTTCCAATTTTAGAACCGTCGGATAAAGATAAAATAATGCCTGTTGACCAATCGTATTTACCAGTTGGTTTGGAACAATCTGTGTCAGAAAAAGGATGAAAATAATTTGCACCTTTGTCGGGTTTTATCCAACCAATTTGAACGCCAGCCAAATTATAACCAGGAATCGCAAAATCAGAGCAATTTTCTGGGGGTAATAATATATCATCTATTGTTTTTTGTGGTTTTGGACTTGGCTTGATATCTGTAAATTTAACAGGTGGCGCAATTTCTTCAACCTTATCATCTTCAACAGGTGTTATTATTTCAGGTTGTTTATCTTCCTTCTTTTCTTCTTTGGGCTCTTCTTTTGGTTCAATTTTTTCTGGTTGTTTTGTAGCGCTGAAAGTCACAGGAACACTTTTTGTTTGTTGTACTGTTTCTTGGTTTGGCATATGGTATGTAATAGTCAAAGCTGTTTCTGTCTTTGTTTGTGGCACTTTTGGTGCATATTCGACATTTATTTTGCAATATTCTGTCATTCTGTTGCAATCTGTTATCATGATCAGTTGTTTTTCTGCATCATTATCGAAAGAAACATCGTCTATGAATACAAAATCCGTCATATTAACTTCTATCGTTTTCTGTATTTTATCGTCAACTTTTGCTTCAAAATCCAAACGTTCAGGATCTATTGTCCAAACAACATTTTTTACTTCATCGATTTTTTGTTCTTCTGGTTTACCGTTATAATATTCTTGTAATACCAAAGTTAATAAAATAATCACGACAACAAATGCAGCAATCAACAACAACCATTGAACATATTTTGGTGTTGCTTTACGAACTTCAATAAAATACTGCTTTAATTTTTTCATTTTGTATTACTGTATTCTGACCACATGACAACTTGTTCCGCTGAATTTTAATAATTTATCACATAATTGTTGTGCCGTATCTATATCAGCAAGTGGCCCAATGCGCAAACGATACAAGCGAGCGGTTGCAGAATCTGTTCCAAGATCGCCCACACCTTGTTCGTCTACGGCGAAAAATACACTGTTTTTATACGGGGTCAAAACACCAACACCATCATCACCGCTAAATTTAGCCAACAAATCTGTCCAATAATCATTTAATGCTTTGACGGATGTATCAGATTTAAGTTCTATAGCGACACCCGTTTGATTACTGGTTATCAAAGGTATATTTGTTTGTGGTAAATAAGAACCAGCTGTTGTGCGCGCGTTTGGAATAACATCTAAACCAGTATTTGCATTTGGGTTTTGTATATAAGCGCCATATCCCATAGGCTGTGGTTGATTTCCAACGATAATTGGACTTGCAGTGTAATCGTTTATTCCTGCATTTATAGCATATTGTTCATCGGTATAAGCCATAGTATTCAAAGACTGATTTGCAGCCAAAGATTGTGCAACGTTAGCCTCTGCCAAAGCCATAACAGATGCTGTATCTGCAATCAAGAAAGGTTTTTCACGTTTTTTGATACATACAATTCTTTGTCCACTGCGTAAAATCATATCACCAACAGCTTCTACGATTAACAAGCGTCCATCTTCACCATCGGTGCGGAACCCAACAGGGCTTTCGCCACCTTCGACCAACAAAGATACAACTGGACGTTGAGTCATAGAAATAACCTTGTCACCAAAATCAATGTATGTAAATATGCGATCACGCCATACGCGTTCTGGTGCAATAACATAGTCATCAGGATTTGGAACAAAAATGTCCAAATCAAAACGGAATTCTGACGGGTCGATTTTCATTGTCTTTATCCAACCATAGTCTTCACCATCAACACCAATCGTTGAAGAGGCAGATGTTTTCTTAGAAAAAACAGACCCCATTTTACCACCAGTTGTAGAAGAGTTATTCTGTATAACATCACCGTTGCCTACGGAAATATCTACTTGCGAATAAGAAATCTCACTTGAATTAACAGGGTATGCGCGCAAATAGAACACGTATGTATTACCAGATTGACCAGATACAATAAGATTTGTATCACTACCTGCATTTGCAGCAGTTGGTTGAATATACATTGCGTTATTACCGCGTGCAGTATTTATTTCAAATAATTCCGTATCACCACTTGTTATTTCTGCGATTGTTTCACCGGCTGGCAAGGTCACCAATGTTGCCATCCCAGAACGAGTTTTTATTGGTAAAACAGTTCCTTTGGACCAAACTAGATTTGCATAACCAGGTTTGCTAGAGCCCATAGACATATTTGCCTTTGGGTTGTCCCATGCGGCTTGAAAATCAGCAAACGCAGGACAAGCACAACAAAATATAGCCAACAAAGAAATTTTCAATTTATATTTAAAGCAAATCATCGTTTACATTCCTTCCTTGTATAAAAACTTTTTCTGTATCTGATAAAGAATCTTTTTCTTCAATTATTTTGTATTCCGTAATTTCTAAACCAAGTGGATTATCGCGCAATTTTTCTAAATAATCCAATACATTGTTAGCTTCTTCCTTCAGATAAGATTCTAATACTATTTTTATCTTATAACTTTTTTTGCTAATCTGTCTACCACTATTTTCATCATAGCAAATCTTTTCAAAAGCCACAGGATAATATTTTGCAACAGGTTCAATAATTTCGGTATTGTTAAATCGGACGGAACATGTTATGCCTTGTGTCCAACCAGCCATTACATCTTTGTATTCATCTGTTTCTGTAAACGCCTTGTATACCGATTTAGAAGACCAAGGTTTTACTATGCGATTCCAGTTTTCGATAGTGATTGTTTTTGGAAGTTCTAATGAATTGCGAGCAATTATATATGCACGAATAAATCCGTCAATATATTCCTTTTTGAAATGTGTGTTTCTGGGATTAGGTTGCCCCAACACATAATTGATATTACGACTTTGATAACGCAAGAAAAAAACTTCTGGTCGTGTAAGAGGTGGCATTTTATACAAAGTAAACAACAACACAACCAGCACTGCGACAGATGCAGCTAATATAAATGTCAGTGTTCTTGACAACAAAACCGGCGGTTCTATAACCTTTGCCACAGTATTCCCCTACATTATTTATTACAGATTGTAGACAATTTATTTCAATATGTGCAAGCAAAAAATAACAAAATTTAATTTTTTTACAGTTTCGCATAATGTTTTTTTACTTGCGATAATTTTTTTGAAAGGTTATAATATTTCCGCTTGATTTTTAATATCGGTGTGCTATGCTTGCACCGATTATCGGTATACTGTGATAATGAATACAAGGGTGCGTTTATGGAGATTTGTGCGTAAAATCAACAGACTAGGGGCTTAGTTCAACGGTAGAATATCGGTCTCCAAAACCGCGGATGAGGGTTCG
>CAMZAC010000063.1 GCA_947304085.1 uncultured Alphaproteobacteria bacterium | reverse complement strand
GGATAGATAAAAATATGCCCATATAATAAAATATATGGGCATAAATACGTTTCGATATTTTTAATCTAGTATTTTTTCAAGAATATACTCATGCACCCATTCGTTGTTAATAAACGCATGATCGTGTTTTATCCCGATAATCTCATAACCATTTTTTAGCAAATTATTTAAAGAACGGACGTTTTTATGAAAAACTTCAGCTTCAAGTTTATGAACGCCATTTTCGCGCGCCCATTTTTCAACTATTGTTTTAAGTTTTCCGCCAAGCCCTTGGGATGTATATTTACTCAAAATGATACTGCCTGTGATACCAGTTAAGCCGCGATATTTAGGGTTATTAGGGCTAACCTTTGTAATCGTAGATTCACCGATGATGTTATCGCCGTCCCATGCACCAACAAAAAAATTATTTGGGTTGTCATACAATGCAACACAAGATTCTTTGCTGGGGGTTGGTTTTCCAGGATAAAACGAAGTGTATTTGCTGGTTTCGTAATCATGTGAACATTTATTTAAGAATTTCAGCATCGCATCAGCATCTGTTCCACGAATCCGACGGATAGTGACAACTTTGCCGTTTTTCAATTTGAATTTGATAGCGCGATTCATATGTAAATCCTCCTATATTCTGGATATATTTTATCACATTTTGTATTTGATGTCTAATGCGGCGATTGAATAATATGTTGCACAAAGTCGTTTTATCGGCTATTGTGTAAATATGATGGAAAATATAAGAGTCTATACATCTGATAAATACTGGCGCCAAATTTTTACTGATTTAGGCGTTGTAGTGGTAGATTCACCAAATCTCGCAGATGTTGTATTTGATGATATTAATATTGATACACCAATCTCAATTCCAAATTTACAAACGCTTGTATTAAATAATATTGATAATTCTGCTATAGTTCAAAGTGTTTTTGGTAAAGATGTTGTGTTATCAAATTTGCAACGCAGATTGATTGTGTTTATTTATAAAAACCCAGGTATTACAATGCGTGAACTAAAGCTTGCGTTGGGTGTGTCCCCTGATATAGCTACGCATGCAGTGGAAACCGCAATTTATCAATTACGTAAAAAATACGGGCGTGATTTTATAATAAATAAAAATGGAACGTACAAAATTGGACGGTTATAAATTGATGTCTTTCGGCAAAATATCCAGTACCCAAGATTTGGCGCTGGATTTAATCGCCCGAAATGAAGCATCTAATAAAACTGTTATTATCGCAGAATCTCAAACAGCAGGTCGTGGTCGATATAAGCGTAAATGGGTGTCAAACAGTGGCAATTTGTATGCAAGTTTTATATATAAAATATCTGAACGCAATCCAAGGTTGTCTTATGCTATTGCTGTGGCTGTGGCTGAAACAATGATTCATTTTGGTATAACACCGCAAATCAAATGGCCAAATGATGTTTTAATAGATGGTAAAAAAATTAGTGGAATTTTAATTGAATATGCTGGCTGTTTTGTAATTATTGGTGTCGGAATAAACATTAAAACCTGCCCAAAGCAGAACGAATATAAAACAACCAAGATAAATGACTACACAAATGTTTCTGTCCAAGATGTATTAACTGTTTTGATAAAGAAAATAAATAAATGGCGTGACGCTGATTTTTCTGTGATTCGTGAGCGTTGGATGGATATGGCAATGGGTATAAATAAAACAATTAAATACCAGGGTAAAGTCGCAGAGTTAATGGGCTTGAACGAAAGTGGGGGCATTGGTTTTGCGTTATGGTTCAAAGTATATTTTAACATACGGAGATGAAATTTTTGTTTAATTGTCTTGACTTTGATGTCAATTTATGATATTATATAGAGCATCAAGAATAGAAATATTGTCCGCGCAGTGCGGATTTTTTTATTCTGTATTTTTGCCCATGCATATAAATGCGTGGGCTTTTTTTAACCCAAACAGGTCAAATATGCAATTAATACTGATTGAAAACCCAGATAATACAAAATCTGTATTATATAAATTAGCACGTATAATATATGCGGAGACTTTTGCAACATCACTACAAATTACAGAAGCAATGGCTTCAATGATTTATAATATTCATACTAAATATAATAAATCTTTTGAAGATATAGCAAACGATTCTGATTTGTTTGAATCGTTAAATAAAAAATCTTTGCGACATGAATATTTAAAAGTTCCAGTCACAGATAGAAAATTTCAAATGTGTTTGCGTGTCGCGCAAAAAATGATGCATGGTAAATTACGTGATTGTGTTTTTGGTGCGACAAATTTTCATCATACTGATGTTATGCCACAATGGGCGACTTCGCGCGGTTATATTGCAGAATTTGACGATGTGTTATTTTATCTTTGATACAAAAAGGATTTCAATATGAACAAAATAATCAAAGGCGGATATTTAGCCGGACGTAAAACATACGTGATTTCTGCGGTTGGCATAATGTCTGCGATTGGTGCGTATTTAATTGGTGAAGGCGACATATTCACAATGTTGCAAACTATTTTCACTTTGGGCGGTATTTACTTTTTGAAACAAGAATCTTCAACCAAAAGGAAAAAATAATGGAACAGATACCAGAAAAATTTCTTGATGAAAACGGAGAGCTAAATACATCTGCTTTGGTTAAATCATATTGTGAACTGGAAAAAAAGATAGGAACAATGATTTCTGTACCGACTGAAGATAGTGATGATACAACAAAACAGAAATTTAATCACGCAATAGGGGTTCCTGATAGTGCATCTGAATATCCAACTAATTCATTGCTTGATGACGAATCGGTTCGCGAAAAATTTCATGAAATAGGTTTAACTTCAAAACAAGTTGAACAAATTTATAACATCGCTGAAGAATTTTTACAACCAACGATAAAAAATTTATTTGAATTACAAACACAAACAAATGCTATAAATGAATTAAAAAATTTTTTTGGTGGAACAGAAAAAATGAATGAAGCAATGAAAGCAATTAATACGTTTGGTGAAAGATTTTTACCTGTTGATGCATTTAATGCATTGTGCTCTACACCCCAGGGAATCCAAGGTATATATAAGATGATGCAATCTTTTGAACCAGAAGTTTTAACAAATAAAAATGTAACAGAAAATTTTACAGACGATGATTTAAGAACGATGATGCGTGATCCAAAATATTGGCGTGATCATGATGAAGAATATGTAAGAAAAATTGAAAACGGTTTTAAGAAATTATATTCACAAAAATAATTTTTATTCTTTACTATTTTGTTTTATTCATATAAAATATAAATCAAGAACAAAATAATTTTGTTCTATCCAAAAACTTAAAAGGAGAGAATTATGTTCTTTGGTTCTAAGAAAAAATGCACAGCTGCAAAACCAGCTGCAAAAAAAGTAGCAGTTAAAAAAGTTGCTGCTAAAAAACCAGCTGCAAAAAAAGTAGCAGCAAAAAAACCAGCAGTTAAAAAAGTAGCTGTTAAGAAACCAGTTGCAAAAAAAGTAGTTGCAAAAAAAGCACCTGCAAAAAAAGTAGCTGCAAAGAAACCGGTTGCAAAAAAAGTAGTTGCAAAAAAAGCACCTGCAAAAAAAACAGCTGCTAAAAAAGTAGTAAAGAAAAAATAATTAATTAACGCATATATGTGCGTGATGTTATTTAATCCCCGAAATTGTAGGTTTCGGGGTTTTTTATGCGATAAATTTTTCAGTTAGATTTCGTATCTAACTGAATTTTTTATTGGATAATCCGTTTGTGGACCCGTTTTATTTTGTTTGTATGGCGCATTTTTTGCATAACCATCAATCAGGATTTTATTGTCGCCCAAAATTGGACTTTGCAAAATTTAAACAAAAGGATTTTATATGTCTATGTCTGTAGATCAAGTGTTTATAAAACAATTTGAAGCAGATGTTCATTTGGCTTATCAACAAATGGGCACAAAATTGCGTTCTACAATTCGCAGTAAAACTGGGGTTGTTGGAACTTCTACAACTTTCCAAAAGATTGGCAAAGGTATTGCCAGTACAAAATCACGTCATGGTATAGTGCCTGTGATGAATTTGAATCACACACCTGTGGAATGTACATTGCAAGATTATTATGCAGGCGATTGGATTGATGCATTGGATGAATTAAAAACTAATGTAGATGAACGTCGTGTTGTTGCATCTGCTGGTGCTTATGCTTTGGGTCGTAAAACCGATGAATTGATTATTGATGCGATGAATACAGCAACACAATATGTTGGTGATTATTCTACTGGCTTAACAAAAGCATTGATAATGGCTGCAATTGAAAAATTGAATACAAATGATGTTCCAGATGATGGTCGCAGATATGCTGTGGTCGGTGTTCATCAGTGGAATGAATTGTTGGCTTTGGATGAATTTGTTTCTGCTGATTATGTTGGTGGTTCTACACCATTAATTGATGGTTGTGAATCAAGAAAATGGTTGGGTGTTAACTGGATTTTGTGCAATGCATTGCCTTTGGCAAGTGGTGATGATCGCGATTGCTTTATCTATCACGCATCCAGCATTGGTCATGCATGCGGTCAAGAAGTTAAAACAGATATTACATGGCATGGTGAACGTGCTGCACACTTCATCAGCAACAGTATGTCTCAGGGCGCTGTGTT
>CAMZAC010000062.1 GCA_947304085.1 uncultured Alphaproteobacteria bacterium | reverse complement strand
ACACTACGTCGCAAATTAAACTCTTTGTTTTCAAAGACCATCGCCGCGGATTCTGCAGTATTGACTATTTATAACGAAACATATTCTGGAAATAAAACAATATCTGCATATAATTTAGAACAATATCAACAGGGGAAATTTAAAAATGGGTTGCATAATGTTTTCTGGGTTCGAATGAAAATGTTGCAAAAGACCAGATGGGTGACACCTGTTATGCACATCATATTGTCTGCTGGAATTGGTTTGTCTATATGGTTTGGTTCGCATTTGGTTTTAAGTGGTCAAATCAGTAGCGGAAGTTTTGTATCATTTTTAACCGCATTAATTATGTTATATCAACCTATCAAAGGTGTTGGTAATACTTATAATTCTGTGTTGATGTCATTTATGGCGATTGAGCGTGTATTCAACATATTTGATACAATACCAAAAATCAGAAATCCAGAAAATCCAAAACCATTTAATTCAAACTTTAAACAAATACAGATAAAAGATTTGAACTTTGAATATACCCCTGGTGTTCCTGTATTAAAGAAAATTAATTTAACTGTAAATCGTGGTGAAACATTGGCTTTGGTTGGAAATTCTGGTGGTGGAAAAACAACAGTGGTCAGCTTGTTGCCACGTTTCTATGATGCGACAAGTGGTGGTATATATATTGACGGCACAGATATTCGTGAAATTGATTTACATGAATTGCGCCAAAACATTGCGGTTGTATTCCAAGATAATTTTCTGTTTTCTGGAACAATTCGCGAAAACATATTGTTAGGCAACGAAAATGCAACGGAAAAGGAATTAAATAATGCTGTGAAAATGGCATATCTGGATGATTTTGTATCTGGATTAAAAAATGGTTTAGATACACAAATTGGTGAACGCGGTGTAATGTTATCCGGCGGTCAACGTCAACGTGTTGCAATTGCACGTGCTTTCTTGAAAAACGCACCGATTTTAATTTTAGACGAAGCAACTTCTGCTCTTGACAACAAATCAGAAGCAGTCGTTCAGAAAGCAATTGAAAATCTGATGCAAGATAAAACAGTGTTTGTTATTGCACACAGACTGTCTACTATACGTAACGCGACAGAAATTGCAGTAATAAACGAGGGTATGGTTGTTGAATTGGGAACACACAAAGAATTACTGAAAAATGAATGTGGTGCATATAAATTGCTTTATGATATGCAGTTCAAGACCGCAGAGGCATCAAAAGAATAAACATATTTCCCCTTCCGTTGCGAAGGGGTTTTAAATTATCACCCAGTATATGCCGAAAATAAAAAAAGACGGTCAAACCGTCCGCAAAACCAACCCCCTATCAAATAACTATTCAAACCAAATTGTTGCAGTTCCTGTATAACTGCCACCGCTTTTCACAGGCACCGCCAAATCTTGTCTTGTCACAGTGATTGTTCCATTATTAGCGCTGACATTTGTCACAACAGGTGCAGGATTATCAGAAGAAACACCTGTATTATCAACCGTCACTGTTGATAATTTTGCGTTCCATGCGTTTTTATCAGAGTCGGTGACAAATTTGTTTGCTGCTGAAGTATCATCAACCAAATCAGCATCCAGTTTATGTAAATCATCAATAACATTTTGTTTAGTTGCCATACCCTGCTGAACAAACGATGTTGTTGCAACATGGTTATTCACTGCCACGTCAGCCATCGCAGGTGTCGCAATCAAAAGAACGGTAAAGATTGATATTAATCTCTTCATTCCTTGCTCAATCTGGATTGGTGGTTGAACGCCACCAATCCAGATAAGTTATTAGTTATTAGCTGTCAAATTACTATTTGTCACAGTCACACTACCTGTTGAATCACTTGGGGTTGCCCAGCTTCCATAAACATTAAAACCATAACCCGCTAAATCAGCTGCTTGCAAAGCTGTATCTGCCAATCCCAAAGATGTTACAACACCGGAAGATAATTGTGTTGTACCAATAGAGCCCGCCACAACTTGTACTTTATTGGTTGTGCCATCTTGTTCGATTGTTGTACCATCCAAATCTGATGCTTGTAATGCAGAATCTGCAGCTGTTAATTTAGCTTGAACACTGGAATCCAAAGCGCTTTCAGCAACTGTACCAGCTGTCAAGTTAGCACCATTTAACGCGCTATTTGACTGCAAAGCTGTATCTGCTAATCCCAAAGATGTGACAACACCGGAAGATAATTGTGTTGTTCCAATAGAGCCTGCCACAACTTGTACTTTATTGGTTGTGCTATCTTGTTCAATTGTTGTGCCATCCAAATCTGATGCTTGTAATGCAGAATCTGCAGCTGTTAATTTATCAATATCTGTTTGACTTAATGTCACATTGCCAGAAGCATCTTTTATAACATGTGTTCCATCAACTTTAACACCAATGGTCGCGGCATCACCTGAACCAGTTAATTCCAAACCGCCATTTGATGTCAAATCAACACTCAATTTACCAGAACCATCTGTTGCTATACCCGAACCAGCTGCAGCATCAATTGCATCTTCAACTTGTTGTGCTGACTGACCACCTGCATTCGTAATCGCATCACGAACAGCTTTTTCTGTCACCAATGTTGTATCGTCTGCTGTTCCAGTTGCACGAACAGTCGTTCCAACCGTTGCAGCAACATCACTTCCACCAGCGGTCAATTGTGCTTGTTTACCGGCGATTGCCGTTGTGTTAGCATTGATTTGTGTTCTGTTGGTATTAATTTCATCAACCAATGCGTCGTGTGCCCCACCAACAAAAGATGTTGTTGCAACATTGGTGTTTGCAGCAATATTCGCTTTAGTTGCTGGCGAAATATCCGCTCTTGCCATCGTTGGTAAACTAACCAAGATAGCAACCAAAGATATACCTAGTTTTTTCATTTTTTCTTCCTTTGTTTGTTTTTATTTGTTTGTTATTGCCTTATGGATTTGCTGGAACCCAAGATGGTGTGTTGCTAGACCAATCAGAAACTACATCTACAGATACCACCATTTTGCCTTCGTTAGCGGTCCCTGTTGCGCCTTCTGTAATAGACACATTCGTTCCACCAACATATTCTACTGCTGCTGCTTCTGCCGCTGTTTGTGCTGCTTGTGCTGCTGCTTGTGCTGCAGATGCATTTGATGCTGCAGTACTCGCTGTTGAGGCCGCGTTACTGGCAACGCCATAAACGTATTCCAAACCAGCGTCAACGTAATCTTTGGTAGTCAAACGGTTATCATCCGCGAACGCGCCCGATGTTGCCATCAGCGCTATCACAGCAATGCTCCCGTATACCATTTTTTTCATTTTCACTCCTTTTTTTTGTTTTATTTTTGTTATCTTATGGGTTTGTTAATATAGATGGATCCCAATCATTCACTGTCACTATTCCCGCTCCACCACTAACAACATCGTTAACATATGTTTTGGTAGCATAATCATCTTCAACATCCGTTTTTGTATAATAATTGTTTATCAATGTACTGGTATCAACTTTTGTGGTAATTTGTGTTTCCAAATTTGTCACACGATTTGTTAATGATTCCAGTTCGGCCGCATCTATACCCGAAGACTGCGAAGATGTTGAAACTTTTTTAATTATATTTTTATCGGTACCAGATTGATGCAAATATTTTCCGACAGACAAACGCGCTGTATTTGCTTTTGCGGACGGTCTGTTTGTGGTTGTTCCTGTTCTGCCGGATATGCGATTTGTTCGAATTGATGCAGAACGCGCATCATTATTTGTTTTTTTGTCATAATTACCGGATTTTGCAGATACTGCACCGCTTGTACCAATATACGCATTTGCACCACCAAGCCTTTTTATGGACGGAACGGCACCTGCGTCTGACCAAAAAGCCAAACACAAACCACCCAAAACTAACGAAAAACGAATATATTTTTTATTCATTTTCTGCCGGTTTTCGAACTTTGTTTGATAAATTTTCCGCCCTACTTTTGACTTATTATATCACATTTTTCGGTATAAAAAAAGAAAACTGAATTTTTTTTAATTTTTTGCTGTTTTCCCGTAAAAAATCCTATAAAAAGAATTTAAATTGTCTTTTTTTTCAATTTTATGATACAATTATCCAAAGATAACGACAGGCAAAAGCATGAAAAATTTATTTAATCAAGGTATAAATAAAATCAAATCTTTAGAAATCATCAATTATTTGACCCGTAAAGCAGAACATTTATCCAATTGGGTTTTAGAAAACCCTACCAAATTGGGCTTGGCTACCACTTTTATGACAACTTTGATATTCTTTACAACTTGGAAAGCCTGTGCCATTGACCAAGAAAATCAAAGCACTTTACCAAAAACACCTGTGGTAATTGAAAAAACAGAATATGAAAATACTGAACCAATAGTCTCAACACCTGCCCGAACAAAAAGTATCGACGATTTTATCGCAGAAGAAAACGCACAATTGGGTATAAAACGTTCTTTACCAAAAGACTCTACAGAAGACACCAAATGGGCAAACGAATTTATAGCTAGATATCCAGTTGGATTAAATGCTTACAAAAAATTCAAAGAAACTTTTTTCGCAACAATAGGCAAAGATGCTTCGGGCAATACTACATGGGATTATGGGTTAAGGTATTTAACGATATACCCAACAAAAGATGTTTCTCTCTTTATGATCATCAATCCTGAATTGGTTG
>CAMZAC010000061.1 GCA_947304085.1 uncultured Alphaproteobacteria bacterium | reverse complement strand
TCTTACCTACGGATGCTACATTTGCAGGACTTCGTCAAAGATATTTGGAATTGGCAGCTGATTTAAAGGTTCGCAAAGAAGCGCTTGGGTTAAATCTAGGCATGGAATCTGCCGAGATAGTAGATGCATCCAGTTTATATGATGATGAAAATACGGGAATTACAAGTGGCGCTTATGCATCGCGTTATCGTGCGGCGTCTGGTGTTGAAGAAGATGCAAAATCTATAAAATCACAAGAAAAGGAAGCCAAGACACGTATGATTGTTGGTGGTGTTGTGGCTGGTGCTGGTTTAGTCGCTGGTATTGTTGGAAACGCCCTGCTTAACAAAGATAAATATAACACAAGGGATAAACGTGACGCAGTAAAAGCAGAACTCAATTCCTATATACGCAAAGCTGCTTCTGATTGTAATGATTTAATAAAGCAACATAAAGATTTAGCAAAAAAAATTCAGGGTAATTCAAAGCTAGCAAACAAAAAAAGTTTTAAAAAATATATTGATATAGTTTCTTCTGTTCAACCAATGTCGGACGATGCAAGTATTGATGAATTCAGGGGGCATCCATTATGTCGTTAAATAAAAATATTTTTATAACGATACTTTGTTATGCGATGTTGTTTTTTTCATCGTTTGCTGATGATGAATATATACGCCAAACTGCGGGCATATCTAATTGGTTGAACAGAAAAATCGATTTGGTATTAGTAGATTTAAAACAACAAAAATTTACAAATAACCATTATGATCGTGATATGTTTTATAATTTTTGCACAGAAGACATCACAGAAAAACACTATTCGGACGATGTCACCGTCGGTTGTAATACAACCTTTAAAAGTGGCACAAAGGTTCGACCTGCGATTGCTGAAAAATTAATAGAATTATATTTGTTATATACTTATGAATATTCCGGTAATACATCAAAAATCCCATCAGAAATTTCTAAACAAGATGTTTACGACTTGGCAACAAGTAACACTGTTTGTAACGATGAATATGTTTATGAATGGGGGGATGATTTTGTGCAGTGTTTTTACCACGATGGTGAAAAGTATCATTTTTATGATTTTCAGTTTGATAGTATCACACATACAGATATAAAAGATATAACAAATAATACAAAGGATGCAATCTGTCGGATTTTTGGGGGCTGTGATAATAAAGAGGCTTCTCAATGTAATAAAATGGATAACCTGGTTCAACCTATTATGGGCTATAGCGTTAAGTGGAATGGTAAAAACGGTTGTTCGTTAAGAGAGGTAGACAGAAAGGATACACATTATGATTCTTCTACTGGAACAAAATTGAAAACGCAAAGTATTATGACGGTTGATGGTGTAAATAATTGGAAGTTTAGGCATTTAAACGTTGGAAACGCTAGTATGCTGACACCATTTCTAGAAAGTTATGTTAAGAATCAATTAAAAAATAATAAAAACATTAAGCCAAAAGCTATAACTGATTGGCGGTGTGACGGTAGCCTTACGACTGTGACATTCACAGAAGATGATGTTTACGCGTATTCTGAAGTACCGCAAGCTGATTTCAAAGCAGATGACACAGTTCATATATTGAGATGTCATATTTCTACAAACGCAGGAAAAGCAAGTCCAATTGATTTTGTCTTTAATTCGTTGACGGAAAATTCTGTGACAGAAATAGAAGGAACAGAATCAGCTTTAAAATGTTTGGCTATTGATGGTGCATCATTTGACGGACAAAATTGTTTTGGTTTGGGTGAGACAAAATGTAAAGAGCTTAGAAAAGCAATGCAAAAAGCAAAGCTAAAAGGAACAAAGTGGGAAAATGACACCTGTGTTTTAATAAATGCTGCAGATGCAGAAGAATTAAAAACGTTTAAAGACAACGTAAGTACAATGGGTGAAATTGCGTTTATGGCGGTCACATTACCGGTTAGTGGCGCCGGAACTGCTGCTACAGTTGCGGCAGTAGGCTTAAAGACAACTGGGGAAGCGGTTTCTGCTACAGCGAAGCACCTGCAAAAGGATGTAGTGTTTGAGGTAACAAAATTGGCAGACAAATGCTTAAATGGCGATAGAGATCATGCTTGTGCAGTTAAGACATTAAGGGAGATACTGAACTTAAATTATCAAAGTTATTCTATCAATCGTAACCAAATTGCAACACTTGACGAAAAGACAGCGCAGCTTATTAACTTGTTAGAGCCGGGAAAACTTCGTAAGAATTTTAAAACCGCCAAGATAGATTGGTTCAAAACAGCTGAAACTTTGGGTGACGTAATGTCGTTTGTGGCGGGCTTTATTGGTGGAGGAGCTGTGGTTGAAAGCAAGTTTGCAAAAATGAGAGGAACTGCGGCGAAGTCAAAAAAAGCCTTACAAACATTAATTACCAACTATAACAAAACGTATGGTAATTTAGGTCAAATCGAAGAAGGATTGTATATTGCAGGCGAAGCATCGGAAATATTTGTGTCTGAGAATGAAATTAAAGTTGAGGCTGAAGGCCAAAACAGCGATAAAACAATCTCACAGAATGATAAAGGCAAAAAACGCAGTAAAGAAGTCTCGCAAAATGGTAATGGAAAAATTAAAAACAGAGGTTGATTTTATAATAAATATTTGACTTTTTGCGCTTTTTGGTTAATAATCATTCTGCGAATCCCAAAGATTGCTATTACTGATACCCCTGTGCGTGGTAACGCAAGGAACATCAACCGGCGAGTTTTCGCTCTTGATGTCGGTTTTTGTATGCAGTTTTTAGGAAAATAAGATAACAAGTTAAATTAAAAAACTAAGGAGCAAAATACTATGGCAACAGTTATCAGATTGGCACGTTATGGTGCAAAAAAACGTCCTTATTACCATGTTGTGGTGACAGATTCAAGAAACGCACGTAATTCTGGTTCTATTTTGGAAACGGTTGGTAAATATAATCCAATGTTAGCAAAAGATGATGACAAACGTGTTATTTTAGATATCGAAAAAATTAAATCTTGGATGGCCAAAGGCGCAAAACCATCTGATCGTGTTTATAAATTCTTGGTCAAAGCTGGTTTGGTTTCTGCAAAACCAATTCCAAATCAAACAAAGAAAAATCAACCATCTGAAAAAACTCAGATGAAAGCCAAAGATAAAGCTGATAAATTGGCAAAAATAGCTGAAGAAAAAGCCGCTGCAGAAGCTGCAGCCAAGGCTGCTGCTGAAGCGCCTGCTGAACAACCAGCAAGTGAAGAAACTGCTGCGCCTGCAACAGAAGAAGCACCAGCTGCAGAAGCAACAGCTGAATAATATTTTGTATCCGATTGGTCTGATATGAACACGAACGAGAAAATCTTGGTTGGAAAAATCGTTGCACCCCAGGGGTTGCGCGGTGAATTTCGTGTACAAACTTTTTCTAGTGCACCCAAAGATTTTCAACATTTTCGTGTTCTGTCAGACAGATTTACACCTGAACAATTTCATTTTGTTCGTGTGTTAAATCCTCGCTCAGATGTAATTATCGCAAAAATCGACACAGTGTCTGACCGTAATGGCGCAGAAACACTGCGTGGTACAGAATTATTTATATTACGTTCTGATTTGCCAAACTTAAAGCAAAACGAATTCTATCAACATGATTTGATAGGTTTTGTTGTTGTTCAAAACGGTAAGAAAATCGGTATTGTTGATGGTTTTCAAAATTTTGGCGCTGGCGATATTATTGAGCTGGATAACGGCGAAATGATATCTTTTGTTGGGGCAGATGTTGATACTAAAAACAAGGTTATAAGTGTACAATAGGATTTAGATATGAAAGAAACAAGTACAGACGAAAAATATCACGAATACACTTTGTCTTTTAAATGTACTGAACGCAAGAAGTGTTTGGCATGGAAAAGATTTAAAGCAAACGTGCCATGGATAGCATATGAAATATTGTCTGACGGTACAGTTGTTGCAACCGGTGCTACTATTAAAACCTTACAATACGGCAAATATCTGCGCAAACAAATACGAAGAAGTTGTATTCTTTGCATGAAAATAAAACAACAAAAACACAAATAAACATGCATTTTAATATATTGACCATTTTCCCAAATATGTTTCCAGGCACACTTGGTGAAGGTGTGGTTGGGCGTGCTTTGGACAAGAATATATGGTCATATAAAACCATTAACATTCGTGATTTTGCTATAAACAGCTATGGTAGTGTTGATGACGAACAGTTTGGTGGTGGCGCAGGTATGGTTATGCGCCCTGATGTTTTAGGCGATACGATTGATTCTGTAAAAAAAACAGGTAAAATTATATTCTTTTCGCCACGTGGTAAGACTTTGAATCAAAAAATGGTGCATGATTATTTGAAATATGATACAATTACCCTGATTTGTGGCAGATACGAAGGTATCGATCAGCGGGTTATTGATGAATATGATATTGAAGAAATATCTATTGGCGATTACGTGTTATCTGGGGGCGAAATTGCCGCACAAGTTTTTATTGACAGTGTGGTTCGTCTGATGGATAATGTGCTTGGTGGTGGATCTGAATCTACCCAAAATGAAAGTTTCGAAATCGGCGGGCTTGAATGGCCATTATACACCCGTCCGTCAGTATGGCGTGGACACCAAGTCCCAGAAGTCCTGCTGTCCGGTCACCATGGCAATATCGAACGGTGGCGGAAAC
>CAMZAC010000060.1 GCA_947304085.1 uncultured Alphaproteobacteria bacterium | reverse complement strand
ATTTTTATGGGCTTGTATTTAACAGACACCAAACGCAAACAAATATTGCATAAACTAAGCACATCAAAAAATTATAACGAACAATTTATCATTTACAATGACAGTGGTAAAATTGCTGGCATGTGCGGATTAGATAACATAAACACAACAAATAAAAAAGACGCTGAATTATGGGGACTTGCTTTCAAGGGTCAAACACAAACTATTGAGTCTGTAAAAATATTGGAAGATTATTGTATAAATACGTTAAATCTGAATTCTATTTATGGCAAAGTTCAATCTACGAACCGGGCATGCAGATTATTTTGGGAAAAGTACGGATACGATAACAAGACAGTAGAACAAAATGTCCAAGTATCAAAACACAACCCGAATATTGCAGATGTATACACCTATACAAAAATGTTAACCAGATAATTTCAGTATTATCAAAAACGCAAAAAATGTCCCATTTGGGACATTTTTTATTCAGATTTGTGATTTATGTTTTTTTAATGCAATTGTAAAAATAATCAGACCAACAACAACCATTATACCAGACAATAACTGCCCCATTGTTAAACCCCACGATGTAAGAAAACCGATTTGGGCATCTGGTTGACGGAATTGTTCGCAAAAGATTCTGAATACACCGTAAAACACACAGAGCAAACCACTGATTGCGCCTGGGTACCTGCGTAAATTTGTCTTTTTATATAAAGTGAACAAGATTACAAATAAAACCAAACCCTCTAATGCTGCTTCGTAAAGCGGGCTTGGGTGACGTGGAAAATCTGGTCCACCACGAAACACTACACCCAATGGTGAATTTGTTGGACGCCCCATAACCTCCATATTTATAAAATTTGCGATACGCCCCAAGCCTAATCCAATTGGTGCAACAACTGCTAATAAATCTAAAACTCTTAAAGAATTGCGTATAGCTGAATGATCTGAAAATCTTTGTTTTCGTACGAATAAAAGCGTTGCAACAATCACACCAACCAATCCACCATGAAAACTCATGCCACCATGCCACACCATAAAAATTTCTAATGGATTGTGTAAAAACACAGATAAATTATAGAATAAAACATAACCTAAACGTCCACCTAAAATAACACCAAACACCAAAAACGTAAACAAATCGTCCAACTGTTTTCTTGTTAAATATATTTCTGAATCATCCTTGCGAGTCAATATTTTTAACAACCAAAATCCAAGCACAAAACCAGCTATGTATGCCAGTGCATACCAGCGCACAGGAACACCAAACACAGAAAAAGCAACTGGTGAAATTGGATTCAAAACAATAGCCATGATAAACAATCCTTTCTTTTATTACTGATATTACTGAAATACTTTATCAAATCGTGATTTTTTTCAACTAAAAAATATAAAAAAACAAACATTGTGTTTAATCTTGAATTATTAATCAGTTTGTATTATATTCTTTGTGAACACAAAGGAGAATACAATGGTTGCAAAGAAATCTGTTTCTAAAGTCGGTGGTATAGAGTTATATTTGAAACGCATTTTTGGATTGATGACCGGAGCTGTTGGAATTACAGCATTAACAACTTTCGTCATGCTGATATCTGGTGCATGGGCATCGTTAATTCGTAATGATGGCTTGTCTGCAGCATACTATATTATTGCATTTGGCGGATTGGGATTATCAATTTGGGCCCAAGCACGCGCGTTTTCTATGAAGCCATCAACTGCAAAAATATTGTTATTTTTGTATTCTATTTTGATGGGAATTGTAATTACGCCAATGATTTTGGTGTCCAGCCCTATTTCAATCTTGTTGGCGATAGTGTTGGCAGCAGTTATGTTCGGTTGTATGACTTTGTTTGGATATAAAACCGTCAAAGATTTATCCTTTTTGGGTGCATTTTTATTCTTAGGTATGATTGGTTTGATTTTGGTTGGTGTTGTTTCTTTGTTCGTTCCACTCGGTGCAACATTTAATACAATAGTTTGTTTGATTGGTGTTTTGGTGTTTGCATTATTTGCAGCATACGATATGCAGACGTTGAAAAACGCATATTATCAAATTGGAGATGGAGAACAAAAAGACCAATTAGCTGTATTGGGGGCATTGCACATGTATATATCTTTTGTTGCTTTGTTCGAATACATATTGGGTCTGTTAAACAGCAGAGATTAAAATTATAAAAAAACTCTTTGAAAATATTTTGGGAGACAGTGCAAAAGGAAAAAATATGGCTTATAAAATTGATAAAAATAAATGTATTGGTTGTAAAACATGTGTTGGTGTGTGTCCTGCGATGGCAATAAAAGCGACGGTGGACGGAAAGTGTTCAATTGATAAAGACAAATGCATGGGCTGTGGAACGTGCGCAGCTGTTTGTCCGATGTCTGCAATTGATCCGGATTTATAAGTTGCAATTCGGTATAAACGTTTTAGAATATTGGCAATAGATAGTTTAGAGGTAAATTAAAATGCCAGCAAAAAATATTAATGATATTATTGCACTCTGCAAAAGACGTGGTTTTATTTTCACAGGTTCTGAAATATATGGTGGTCTGGGTGGCGCATATGATTATGGTCCGTATGGTGTTGAAATGATGAAAAACATCAAAAACGCCTGGTGGAATTCTATGATTTATTCCAGAAACGATATAGAAGGCTTGGACGCTTCCTTGATTACTAATCGTTTGATGTGGAAATATTCTGGTCACGAAGGCAGTTTTTCAGACCCACTGGTTGAATGTAAAAAGTGTGGCGCCCGTATGCGTCAGGACAAAATGAAAGACCCAACAAAATGCGATAATTGTGGCAGTACAGATATTACAGAACCACGTGCATATCAGTTGATGATGGGGCTGTCTATTGGTGCAACGGCAGATGGTGAAATCAATGCTTATTTGCGTCCAGAAACTGCGACAACAACGTATGTTAATTTTAAAAATGTCTTGGATGCAAAACCTCACAAATTGCCGTTCGGTATTGCCCAGATTGGAAAATCTTTCCGTAACGAGATTTCTCCACGTGGGTTTGTTTTCCGTATGCGCGAATTTGAACAGGCTGAAATGCAATATTTCGTTAATCCCGATGAAGACGAAAAATATTTTGAATATTGGAAAAAACTGCGTATGGATTGGTGGGTAAATGTGTTGGGAATACCTGCAAATAAATTACGTTTTCAACCACATGAAAAATTGGCACACTATGCCAAAGCTGCAGGTGATATTGAATACGATTTCCCAGAAGGTGGCTTTGACGAAGTAGAAGGCATTCACAATCGCCAAGACTTCGATTTAGGTTCACACACCAAATCACAAAGCGAATTCAAGTTGTCTGCAAAAGTAATGGAAAACAAAGATTCCACAATTAAATTATCTTATTCAGATGCGCAAACAGGCGAAAACTTTATACCATATGTGATTGAGACAGCTATGGGTGTAAATCGCGCTATGTTGGTGACTATGTTAGAGTCGTATGAAGATGAAGATTTAGGTGATGGAAAAACACGTACTGTATTAAAACTGAAACCTTGGTTATCACCGGTAAAAGCCGCGGTAATCCCATTGGTTCGTAATGTTCCTGAAATCGTAGATTTATCAAACAAGATTGTTAACGATTTAAGAAAATTGGGTATTGGTAGAATTGAATTGGAAAATTCTGGCAATATTGGAAAGAATTATCGCCGTCATGATGAAATTGGGACACCTGTATGTATAACAATTGACCATCAAACTTTGGAAGATGGGACTGTCACATTGCGTCATCGTGATACAATGGAACAAGAACGCATTAAGTCTGAAGATGTTGTTAAACGCGTTCTGGAAATCGTGAATCAATAAAACAAAAAATGCTGAATTAAATTCAGCATTTTTTAATTACATAACTTAGCGTCCACGCGGTTCACGACTCTTTTGTTGCACCATTTGAAGATACATTTGAATCAACTTTTGTTGATTTATGTTTATTTGTGTGCCTTTATCATTACCAAGTTGACTGCCTGGATATTTTCTGTAAATACTATTAAAATTCTTTAAACTGGTTTTCAATTCAGATTCCGCCATTTGTCTGTAATTGTTTGCCACAATGTTATCATCGAACACATTATTAGACGAACTGCTTTTCATTATGTGTTCAGCTGTTGTTTTACGGTGTTCAGAATCCAAATTTTTCAAGAATTCATTAAGCGGGTGATCTTGTGTGGTTTTGATTTTTACAAATGAAGACATTTGATCCAAAGCCTTCTGTTGCGCCATACCAACAGTTCCACCCCTACAAAAATTTATTTTAGCCAAAGAATTATACATTTTTGTAAATGCCAGCTTGATTTGTTCCAAATCCCTAGTTTGTTCTAAATCTTTGTCATTTACATTAAAATTTAACTTATCTACCATAGTAAACCTCTTGGTTTCTCGCCATACACCCCACACCCTTTGATTATTATAGGTCCTTACTTGCATATTTCAAGGTACTTGTCAAGATAATTTATATTTTGACTTATGTCATATTCTATATAACAATATACCTGTTATATCACAAAGCATACTATTGCCAATAATGGGTGGTATGGATATGACGCCAATCTTGCCAATAATGGGGGTTGGTTATTTCATCAAACAACAAAGGAGTATTCGATGAAAAAAACTTTGAAAGGTTTGATTGCTGCAACAGCATCTGTTATATCAACTGGTGCATTGGCATCAAACTTAGA
>CAMZAC010000059.1 GCA_947304085.1 uncultured Alphaproteobacteria bacterium | reverse complement strand
ACAATTATATGGAACATAAATACAAGGATTTTTTATTATGAGCAAAGGTTGGGATAATGTTATGCTGAAAAAATTAAAGGCGCTGGTCTGCAAAGGGTTGTCTGCGTCTGAAATCGGCAAAAAATTAGATGTATCCAAAAATGCAGTTATTGGTAAATTAAATCGTTTAGGTTGGAACGCCAAGGCGGTTGATGCAGTTGAAAAAAAACAGGTTAAAGCCAAAAAAGATGCTAAGGCACCAACAAAAACTGTGTCAAAGAAATCTGGATTAAAGAATTTGTTGAAAAAGGTGACAGGGAAAAAGGCAGTTGAAAAAAAAGCGTTGGTTGAAAAGCCTGTTAAAAAAGCGCCAGTGATTAAAGCAACAGTGAAAGTTGCAGAAAAACCTGTGGTTAAGACCGCTTCAAAAAAGACAAAAAAAGATTTGGCTTTGCATGAATTGATGATACAGCATGCTTTGCAGATGGCAAGTTTAAAACCAAATCAATGTCGTTGGCCGATTGGGGACCCTGATTCAGAACATTTTCATTTTTGTGGTGAAACTGTGTTTGCAGGTAAACCTTATTGCTATGAACATTGTCGTCAGGCATATCAATTTACTGCACCAAAGAAGAAATAACCCAAGGGATATCAAATGATAGGCGAGAGAGAAAACATTTTAAACGAAACAAAGTACGGAACGTTAAATATGCGTTCGTATAACATAGATGGTAATGACATCAATACTTTCTATGATGCAAATGAAACTTTGATATTCGTTCTGGATAATACAATCAGTCCATCAAAACCTAATGTTTTATTGGTTATAAATCCAATGGGGGATAAAAAGTGGGATGAAATACTTTCTGGGGAATATAATGTAGATTTAGAAACGATTCGCCCAAAGCAAGATAATAAATATCAAAAACTAGATATTGAATATTCTGGTTTGTCTGTGTATGAAAATCTTATTAATGCGGATATTGCGGGTGACGATTTATCAGAACATTTGATTCAACTGAATATTTTGCGTGATTCTGCTGCGCGACATAGTGCTATGATGCGCCTTAATGTGGCAAATGAAACAATCTCTAAAACTAATGTCACGATTGTTAAAACCAAAGAAACAATTCTTCGTTTACAGGAACGTATAAAAACTTTGCGTGCAAAATTATCTGCACAGAAAAAGGAAATAGGAAAAGTTCCTACAAAACAATCTGCATCCAAAATTTTAAAATTAGAAGCACAAATTGAAGCATCAAACGAGAAATTAAAACGCGCAAAAAAACGACTGGAATCTGCGCAGAAACGGTTAGAGATTGCCACTGTTGATGCGGAATTAGCAAGCGATTTGTTAAATCAGCCTGCGCTGGAAATTGAAAAACAGTCTGTAAAATCAAAACCGATTATGGTCGCACCGAGATATGAATTACAAAACACTGATGCAGAAGATGCTGCAGAAGATAATGTTGAAGAAGATTTTGAAGATGACGATGATGTGGAAAGTGATGTCAAACCACTATTTGATGAGGATCCAAATATAATAAACGAAGATATAGCGTTTAAACCTATAACATTTGATGCGCCTGCTTTGAATGTCAATAATAGTGCATCTGTACCAGAAACGGTATTTGACAGCGAATATGTTTCAAAAGAAGAATCAACAAATGATGTTGAAATACCAGAATATGTTCCAAATACAGAAGAATCAAAACCTGTTCTTGAATCTATGACACCTGTTTCAACAGAAGAATATACAGAGCAACCAGAGGAATCAGTTGAGTCAAAACCTGTTTTGGAATCAATGGTCCCTGTGAAAACGGAGGAGCCTGTTATTGAGCAACCTGCAATAAATGTTTATCCTGTAGAAAATATCGCAACACCTCAGCAGCCAAATGTGACTATGGAAGCTAAGCCAGTTCCACCTGTGCCGCCTGTGCCACCCATTATGCCATTACAAAATAACACACCAATAGTAAACACACCTGAACAGTCGAAATCAAAAACTTCGTTTGCATATTATTTCTTGTTGGGTGTATTGATTATATTGTCGATATTTACTTTGTGGCTTTATCAAAAACAAATGGGTGTGACAAGCCCTACTTTGACAGCGATTGTTTCAGAAAAAGTTGAAACAGGTGTAGAAGAATCCAGGGTGAACAATGAAATTGTTGAGAGCGTGAAAGCGACAGAGCCAGATGATATAATAGAAGATGAACAACATGATGAAGCAGAACAAGGTCTCACAGAAGATGATACTGAGTCCAACGACGGGTTTGAGGCAACAGAAGATGTTGCACCTGTGGTTATGGATGCAGTTCCTTCAAGAATCACGTCGTCTGGTGGTTTTGTTGAAAACGAGATGGTTGATGAAGAAACTAATTCTGTTGTAAATAAACCAGAATATGTGACAGGTCCAAGGCATGACGAAATGTTTGTCGCGGAACAAGATTATAGTGAAACTGGCATAAATCAGGACGATGATATCGATTTTTATGAAGAAGAGTTTTACGAGGAATAAAAAATAACCGCCTTTGATCAAGGCGGTCATTTTTTATGTTCTGTGGTTATTTTTCAATTACTACCATTGCGGCAGAGAAATTATCTTGATCTGTTAAAGATAGAAAGATTTTCGCATCAGCCCCAGCCAATTCTTTTAAAACATTTTTTGCGCCACCTGCAATAACTAATTCAGGACGACCTGCATCATCATGAACAACAGATATGTCAGAAAAAGATATATCGTCACCAAAACCTGTGCCAAGTGCTTTCAAAGTTGCTTCGCGTGCAGCCCAGAAATTAGCAAGATGTTTTTCAGCACGTGCAGTATCATTATCTGCGTATTCTAATTCTTTTTTAGTAAAAATACGTTGTTTTTTAAAAGCAGACCAATCTAAAAATCTGTCGCTTTCGACCAAATCAAGACCAATTCCTATTATCATGAGATTCCTTCCTTGGTTAAATGTTTGTTAGTGAATACTAGTAGCTTTTTACCGATTCGTGCAAGTAAAAAAATAGTATGTGATTGTTATATGGAGATCAAGTGTAAACAGAAGACATTTTTTATGAAATAGAAAAACAAAAACCCTGAATTAACAGGGTTTTATCTGTTTTTTATAATCTATTTTTCATGATTAGTTTTTTTATTAACTGTTATGTGATGTTTGCAAATTTGCTACATTTACCTGTAGTTTGTTTGTATCTATATTTTCTATACCCAACGCTTTGCATACACTAAGGAAGTTTGTTGTAAAGTCTGTTGGGCTGACATCAACAATGTAAAAATATATTCCTTTTGCATTTTTCAAGAATTCAATTGCTGGCAATGTTTCTTTCTTGAATACATCCAAACGTTTTTGGACAACATCTGGATTTACATCATCTGCACGACCGCCACCTTCTTGGACACGATTTGCGATTCGTTCAATCATAACTTTTTCAGGAAGACTTAAATGAAGTGCATGAATATCAAAAGGAGATTTATCTGATACATATTGGTTCACAAGCCATTTTGCTTGTTCAACGTTTCTTGGAAAACCGTCAAGAATTATGTCTGCTTTGCCACAGTTTGTTATGGCTGTTTTGATAATGTTAAATAATTCTGAATCTGGAACCAATTCGCCACGTGCCATAATTTGTTTAATTGGAGATTCTTGGGGTAATCCACGTAAAATGGCACCGACTTCTATGTATTTAAACCCTTTTTGTGCGACCAAATTTTTTGCGTGTGTGCCCTTGCCTGCACCTTGACCGCCCATCAAAACAATTATTTTATTTTTTGCGTTTTCCATTTTTTACCCTTTTGTTATACACTCTGATAAATTTTAACATAAATATAAAAAAGTCCAACAAAAAGTCGGACTTTATTTAACAATTTATGTGAATAAATTATTATTTTTTGCTGTTTTCAATTGCAGCACCCAAGATGTCACCCAAAACAGAACCAGAATCTGTTTCATTAGCAAATTCTTTAACTGCTTGTTTTTCCAGTGTCACTTGTAATGCGCGAACAGACAATTTTACATTGTTGCCATCAACAGAAACGACAGACGCTTCTACTGAATCACCAACGTTATATTTAGATGTATCTTGTTCTGATTTCTCACGAGATAAATCTGTGCGACGGATTGTTCCACGAATGTCGCCTGGCAAAGCCAAAATTAATTCATCTGGTGTGATTTCAGAAACTGTTCCGCATACCACAGCACCTTTTTTGATAGAGGTACTATTGTTTTCCGCACTTTCTGTTAATTGTTTAATACCAAGTGTGATGCGTTCTTTTTCTGGGTTGATGTCCAAGATTTTTGCTGTGACTTCTTGGCCACGAACAAATTTCTTTAATTCTTCTTCGTCTAATTTATTCCAAGACAAATCAGAGATATGAATCATACCATCTAAATCTGGTGTCAAAGCAACAAACAAACCAAATTCGGTTGTGTTTTTAATTGGACCGGTTATAACATCACCAACCTTGTGAGATTCTGCAAATTCTTTCCAAGGATTTGGTTGCAATTGTTTATATCCCAAAGAGATACGACGTTTTTCTTGATCAATGCCTAAAACAACCACATTGATTTCTTGACCGTTTTGCAAAACTTTGCTTGGGTGAATATTTTTGTTTGTCCATGACAATTCAGACATGTGGACCAAACCCTCAATATTGTTGCCCAAATCAATAAATGCACCATAATCAGTCAAAGAAGATACTTTGCCAGTCACTGTATCGCCAACATTGAATGCTTTGGAAG
>CAMZAC010000058.1 GCA_947304085.1 uncultured Alphaproteobacteria bacterium | reverse complement strand
TTTTACCAAAACATCAACCGGTAATGTAGCAATATACTCTTTTGCCCACCACTCAAGTTTTTCCATATTAAACAATGCGCTGCTTGTCGGTATTTTCTTGATACGCAACGGATAATTCCAAATATTTGTTTCTGCCTTTTTAGCCTTTTCTTCCTCGTATCCAGCAGCAACAATATTATATAAATAATTCAAAACAGCTTCCTGAGGATAACCAGCCATCAAATATTGCATTGTGTTTGCTTCTGGATCTATACGTTTAGATAATTTACGTGAATTATGTGTTTGTTCATCTAATTTATTAATAGTTGCAACATGGATATAATCTGGGTTTTGCCAGCCTATCATTTTAAATAATTGCAAATGTAAATTTAATGAAGGCAACCATTCTTCACCACGTTGCACCAAAGTTGTTCTCATAAAATGGTCATCACATAAATGCGCAAAGTGATAAGTTGGTAATCTATCATTAGATTTAATCAAAACAATATCCTCTTCGTTTTCTGGAAACATTAAACGCCCACGAACCTGATCATTATAATAAACTTTATTGTTATGGTTTCCCATCGAATACAAACGAATTGAAGGCACTTCACCATTATCAAGATGTTTAATTATATCTTCTTCGCTGATATCTCTATCACGTGCAAATTCACCATAAATACCCGTAGCCAATCCAGCCAACTTTTGCTTTTCACGAATTTCATCCATTTCAGACTGTGTCAAAAAACATGGGTAAGCAAAACCCTTTTCCAATAAATATGCAGCCACAGAATGATAAACATCTTTTCTTTCAGATTGATAATACGGCCCATAGTTGCCACCATAATTAGCACCTTCATCTGGAATCAAATCAAATGCTTTTGCGCATTTCAATATCACTTCAACAGCACCATCAACTTCACGCTTGGTATCTGTATCTTCTATACGCAACATGAAAACGCCCTGACTTTGCTGAGCTAATTTCTTGGCTATCATCATTTGATAAAGTGTTCCAAGATGCATAAATCCAGTAGGACTTGGTGCAACACGCGTCACAAATGCCCCCTCTGGTAATTGACGTGGTGGATATTTAGATTCCAATTCATCCAAAGTATATTTAGGCGCACCACCCAGGACACGAGCGATTAAATCTTTTGATAATCCATTACGCATTTTTATTTCACCTTGTTTTTATAACAAACTGATTTTATACTAAATATATGGAAAAACAAGAATTAAAACATTTTGGAACAAAAGAACTGCGAACCTTTGGTCGCAGACATGGTAAAAAATTGTCCAACCGCAAACAATGGCTAATGGAAAACCTGCTACCACAAATCAGTCCAACATCTGATGTATACAGCACAAAACCGGCAATTTTGGAAATTGGATTTGGTAATGGCGAACATTTATGTGATCTGGCACTTAACAATCCTGATAATATCGTTGTTGGTGCAGAACCCTTTGCAAACGGGGTTGCCGCCCTGCTTTCTGCTATAACGAACGAATCGGATAATACACTATTAAACGAATACAAAAACATACGGATTTATCCAGATGACGTTCGTATTCTGTTGCACAATCCCGAATTTCAGTCTGTTAAATTTTCACAAATTTGGGTTTTACACCCTGACCCATGGCCAAAGGCAAGGCACGAAAAACGCAGATTATTAAACCACGAATTTCTAAATCTTTTATCTGCATATTTGACGCAAAACGGCGAAATTATAATTGGGACGGACCATTGGGAATACTATGATTGGATCATTGAACAATTAAAACAAACAAAACTGAAAATAAAATCAACCGCCTTGGACACCATACAAACCAGATACCAGTTGAAAAACAAAGCTGGAACAACTAATCCAAAATATTTGATTTTATCAAACGATTAATATTCCAAGAAAAAGCGCACTTTATCAGACAATTCGTTCTTTTCTGACTCTACCAACCGAATCACTTGGTCCATTCGTTCATAATCATTATTCAACGAAAAATACAATTCCCCACTAAAATCCCATTTTTGCAACATGCCATAAACACGTCCAACAAAATCAGAACGATTTCCCATATCTTCGTTTAAAGTGAAACAAATTGAATTGGCGCGTATATCACGCAGTCTTTGAAAAATCATATTCCAATCAGCAAAGCCTATATCATTTATGTCAAAACAAATACATAAATCATGTCCAAAAAACAAATCATCACGAACAAATTTTAATATATCCATAAACCTTTCAAAATCATGTTTTTTTAGAAAAATTTGAGCACCACATGCCCCCTTCCTGAAACCATCAGAAATATTTGCAACTAATTCGGAAACATCTTTGTCCATATTTTTTTGTAGTGGTGCAAAATAATATCTGGATAATATTTTCACATTATTTTTTTCCAGACATGTCCATAAAAAATATACAGCTTCTGGCAAAACCGATATCAAATTCACTTTGTTTTCTATTATACTATTTGACAAAACAGCTAAATCATTAGTATCGCTAAAAGAATCACACCACAGAGCGATTCGTTTATCAAATTCAGAAAAAACTTCATTGACCTCAATCATTTGATTGTAAGTTTATCATAAAATATGATACAATTGAAACGAAATGAAAAAATACCTTGAAAAATTTTTAGCATCTGTATTATTAGGGCTAACCATATTGCCGGTATTGTCGTTTTGGCTTAACGAGCATTTCGGTTTTAATATGTTTTACGCTCCCCATTGGGATGAACTAGCAAAATTACAAGCTGCACATGCCCCAATCAACAAATGGTTTTATATATCTGTGTGTATAGCAATCTTCTTGTTTATATTCGGCCTATATATCATATTTAAACCGCGATTTAGAAATCTGTTTAAAACCGTGGGCACCAAGGAAGAAAACCACGAACAAAATCATCAAACCACAGCTACCGTTATACCCCAACCTGTTGCACCAACAGTTTCTGAAACAAATATTTCTGTGAAACAACCGCCAAAGTTAAACTTACCTAAAAATATTGCAGAAATTGTTGCGCAACAATATGAAAAACAATCCAGCCAACCAACAAGTCAACAACCAACTGTTTACGATTCGCAGTTATCAGAATTATTTGCAAAAGCCAACTATTTAGTTAAACCAAATTTAACAATAACTGGATTTACCACTAATTTATTTGCAATTGGAACAGATGAATTGGTGTGGTTCGGTGCAGTCAATTGTAATATAAATAAATTTAAAACCGCAGCAAACAAATTGAAATCTATTTTTGAAACAACACTTGAAGATGTTCCTATCACTATCTCTGCGTTTAGGACACAAGACAATTATACGAAACTGATGATGAAACACTTGTATTTCACTCTATGGAAGAACTCAGCAATTTCGTAAACGAAAATCCGAATCCACAACCATCGGATTTGGAAAAAGAAAATTTTGATGCATACTCAGATTATATTGATACAATTATACAATATGCTAAAAATACTTAAAGGACTTGAATAAAAATGCAACTAACAAAAACAACCGCGCAGGAAAGATTAACAGCCTTAGGTATGGATGATATGCCGGTTATTGAATACAGACCAAATCGATGTGTTATTGATAGTGATTGGTTTAATAAATATTCCAGTTTGCGCCGTGAATTTTTAGGTTCTTTGACAGATTCTTTTGATGAAATTGCGTTTCTAAATTTATCTCAGGACGAATTTATGAATTTAATTATGGGCAAACAAATGCCTGACAACCTATCTTTACGCTTCAGAATACCTCTGGTATGGGGCGGAAGACTAACCATTGATATTATGTTCATGTGTTTAACATTTCCACAAAGCCATAACTTAGACAGATTTATAATTGAACAAAGTGATGCCAATACTGTATTTTTACCAAATCCCGCAAAAAAAATTTATGTTTCAACAAATTTGGCTACTGGTGGTACTGGCGGAAATGCCACATCAGACAGATTATCTCAATCTGCATTTTTCTCATCAGGACGAGGAAACGAATAAATGACAACAAATGAATTTATATCTTTAATACATTCGCGAGGCGCAAAGATTATGCCAGCGACAAATCAAACCGCTATAAATATCACTAATACATTATTGAAAGATATGCGTGTTGCTATGTTGCCTTCTTTTTTATTAGATTTGTATTATACTACTTTTGGAATAACTTTGGGTTCTGCTTGCATATTTGGCCCAACAGAGATTGAACGCGGGATAAAATATCCTCTGCCGTCAATAACAACCATAAACAAAGAAATGGTTGGTAATAAGAATTTATTTGGCAAAACGATATTTGGACGAAATGATTTATTTTGGTTTGCTACTGATGCGTTAGGCAACTGTTTCATGTTGGACAATTTAAATTTGTCTGTATTACGTAAATATGACGATCCATATCGTGCAATGTTGGATTGTTTGATTGTTGGGAAAATATAAAATGCATAAAATATCAATATCTTTATCAGGACATCAAACCAGTATATCTTTGGAACAAGAATTTTTTGATATATTAAAAGAAATCGCTAAATACCAGAATAAATCTGTTGCAACAATTATCAAAGAAATTGATGACAACAGACGACCAAATTCTAATCTTTCTTCTGAAATAAGGATATGGATATTGAAACAAATATTGAAAACAACAAAATAAACAACATCCATAAATCGCGCCCAATCATTCTGTACAAAGTATTATGCGCCCCCCACACAAACCCATCCAAAGAACCAGTTTGTCCAACAGACATCCACGATTCTACATTACCATCAGATGAAACAAATGCACTTATACCAGAATAATT
>CAMZAC010000057.1 GCA_947304085.1 uncultured Alphaproteobacteria bacterium | reverse complement strand
GAAAAGGGTCGATCAATTCCGGATTTGCTTCAAATACTTCCGTCATCAGATCTTCGAGATAGACGACTTCGACGCCGTTTTCACGCAGGATCTTTGCAAAAGCGTCATGTTCCGCCTGGGCAGTCTTCAGATAAGGACTATCATCAAACATTGTATATGTTGATCTGTCTTTCATATCAAAGCACAGAGTGCTTGGCAAGATAGGAACAAAACGTTTCTTTTTTACGACTTTCTTTTTATGAAACAAGTGGGTTATTTTTTTTAATATAGTTTGAACTTTTAATTGTTTTTGAATATATGCATTGCGTTCTGGTAATTTTGTTTGCCATATGTATTCGGACAGAGCGTTTATTGTTGCGCTTTCGGTTTGATTATCTACAGGTAATTTGAAAATTTGTTGCAACAGCATTTCAATATTTTCAATTGCTGTGCCACCGCCTGTTAGGATAATTTTGTTTGGTGAATATTGGTCCAGATATTTTTTGGATTGTTTATAAACAGTATCAAATAATTTTGTTAATTCTGGTATGAATATTTCATTTATATCTGCGCGGGAAAACTTTGCAAATTTTTCAGATGAATCAGCAGGTGTGAACCTGTCCATTTCATTTGGTATCGCATTTGATGTTGCTATTTTTAATGTGTCAGCATCAGAAAGACCAATATCCAGACCTGTTGCCAAAGCTTTTGTTATATCATTTTGGCCAAATTTTATTTTATTAAAATACAAAGGACCGCGATCATTCCATATTGATACTGTGGTATATTCATTACCTAAATCTAAAAATAATGCTTTTTCTTTTGGTTTTCTGTAAATCGCATTTTGTAAAAATACTGGATCAAAAAAACCAGCAACTTGTATATGACAGCGCCGCATAATATCAGATATATATTTTGTTTTGTCTTTCTTATAAGAAATGACACTGAAAATAGATTTTAATTCTGTATCTATACGGTCAATAGGTGAATTATTTATGTTTTTTACAGATGGTGTGCTGTAAAATACAGGCACAATATGTAAAATATAAAAATCTTCTGGTGGTGTTATTTTTGAAATTTGATGTCGCAAATCATGTTCTGTAATTTGGTGTTCGTTGTTCCAAGTTAATGTGTCTGAAACTGTTTTAAAATCTGCGTCTCCTAAATTACCTGTCACAAAAGCGGAATTAAAATGTGTTTGTAATTGTTGTTCCAGTTCATCTATAACGCAATTCAAAGCGAATATAGTATTTGTGTTTTTTACAAAATGTGTCGCAGATTGAACAATTTTTGCATTGCGAACAGAGTGAGCAAACCCACGAACACCGTATGTTCCGATGTCTAAACATAAAAAAGAGGAATTTAAAAGATTCATTTCTTTGTCTTGACCAATATTCTTGCGTTGTCGCGCATATCGATAATATCAATATTTTTTGATAACAGATTATGTGTTTTATTTAATATATTTATTTTATTTATTGCTATTTCTGGATTGGTTTCTGGTAAATATATAGTTATACCATTTTTTGTATGTATGTTCCACCTTCTGGATTCAATCATATCTAAATAGTCAATGTATTCAGATAAAACAGACACATTATTTATTATATCTGTCAGATTATTTGGTAATTCACCACGAAATACCAAAGCGTTTTCATTGCGTTTTTCAAGGGGAGTATCAATTTTCTTTCCGTTGGAAGATAATGGATAATAAAAAACACCGTCGAACCACATAGCAACAACATCGTATTTTTCAGTTTTTATAATTATATCGCCATTTGGTAATCGTCTGGTTGCAGATTTTTTTATGTCGGGTACTGTTAAAACGTTTTTATTTTTCGTGCGTAAATCCAGTTTGCGTATACTTGTTTCACCAGTAATACCAAGCGCCATTTTTATTGGTTCTGGATTAAAATCAGGAGAATTGCTGATTATATGTATGTGTTTAACATTAGATATAGGACCGCGTCCCATTTGACTGGTTATGATGCGGCACGCGAAATAGGTGGCCAAAATAATCGACCCAACAAAATATAACCAAAAGAATATGGATTTCTTCATACGAGCTATTATATCATATTTTTACAAAATAGCCAATATCGGTTTTATTTTATTTTGCACGCAACAAATAACCGCGTTTCATCATACATTTACGATAATAACCAGTTGTTTTAGAGGCTGTATTTGGTGGGACAGATAACAAGCTTCTTTGACCGATATCTTTGTATTCGTTTGATTGAAATGTCACCCATAAGCCATCCCAATCTGGCATTTGGTCGTGTTGATTAGATGTTAACAATTTGGCAAGACGGGATTTAGGTGTATAATCTTTATTTTTTATTCCAAGACAAGATTTGTGATCGCGAACAAATTGTTCTGTGGTCACAGCATCATTTTCCCAATTTAAAATAGTAGCATCGTCTATCGAACCACGATTGGCAGATGCGCAGGCTGTTAAAGCCAAAAATAAAAATAGATATTTCATTCTCATAATTTATATTATAATTTAATTGCGTTCGGGGGGCAATAGTTTTTATAATGTAAAAAACAGGATAGGGGATTATTATGGCGATATCAGTTGAAAATTATGTAAAAATGGCCAATTTTTACAATGAATTGACGCGTGTTTTGTCTGCGATTTGTGTGACAAAAGGTGGAATTGCACTGGAAAATTATGTGGGACGTTTTTTTGCTGCGGATGTTTTAGAGTATATTGTTGAATATGGAAACAGATTAAAAAAATCGGGTGTTGATATTCCTTCGAATATTAAATCTGCGATGGAGTTATTTGAAAAACAATTTGAAAATGTGAAAAGTTTGGTGACACCAAATCAAAAACCTGTCCATGAAATGACACTAGAAGAATTTGAAAAAGTTATGAATATTTAGTATAAGTATAAATATGAAAGATAACAAAAGGATAAAAAATGGCACAAAATAAGTTAAAAACCAATGTTTTGATATATATTGGTGTTGCTTCTTTGCTGTTTGCTGGGTGTGTAAAAAAACAACAAAATGTTTCTTTTGATACCGTAAATGTTATAGATAATCTTGTTGTTGATGAACGTTCTGTGCCGATTTTTCCAAAAAAGGCTGCGTTAACAACCGATACGGCACAACGATTTGCGCTGGATTTGCCAAAAAGATGTACTGTTGACTGGAATAATCAAAGTGTTGTTTCTGTTGTGCCAGAAGAAAAAATAGAAATTGTTCGTTTGGATACTGGGGATAGTCTGCCAGATTTACAAGTTTCTGATTATGATTTTAAAAAGATATATGTGAAAGATGCGCTGGAAAAATTATTAGAAGGAACAAAAATTTCTGTTGTAGAAGAACAATCTAATTTTGAAAAAATCAGCGGCAGTATTCAATCTGGAACTTTGGCGGATGCGGTTGAATTAATGGCAAAATTGGGGCGCGTTTATTATTCATATGATGCTGAATTTGATGAAATTCGTTTAACCAGTTATGGTAAATGGTTAATAAAAATGCCAAAAGATGAAACTATGATAATGGCTTTGTTAGATGCTATGCGTGGTGCGGATATAAGAAATTTAATAGTTAATTGGCAAGAAAAAACAGTTGTTTTTGAAGGAGATTATCAGACAGAGCGTGAGGTGTCAAAAATTATATCGGACGTGGCATCTAAAAAGTATGTTTTGGCATGGGATATAGATGTTTATCGTGTATATCCACGTAAAGATGATGCTATTGTATGGATGAATATGTTGCCTGCGTTCGGGGATAAGAATATTCGTATGTCTATTCCTGGGGTTGTTGGACGTGCCTTGGTTGTTAGTCCGGAAATAAACACAAAAACATTGCAGGAATTTATGTCTCAGCAAGCAAACGTTGTTTTAATTTCTCAGGGAACTTTTGCAATACCAAACGGTTGGCAATCAAGATTTGATATTGGTCAATGTGGAAAAGAAGACAGATTAGAAACAGATTTAGTTATAGGTGCAGTTGGTAAATATGGTAATTATGCAGGAACAAAGAAAATAGAAGCCAAAATAGTACTTAGCACCAGCCGTGGCGAATTATCTTCGTTTAAGATACCATCAAATGTCGGGGATAATTATGTGATTGTTGGTATACCAACGCACTCTTTTGTGACAACACCAGAAACATTAATAAGCCCTTTTGCTGAATTGGTTGTGTTTATGAGTCCGCGTTTGATTTCTATCATAGATGCAGATACTGGTGTAAATCAAATGACGCCGTTGTCAGGTGATGAATTGCGCGAGTTTTTGAACGAATAGGATAAAAAATGTTGTTTTCTAAACTAGAAAAAAAAGTTGCTTTCAGATATATGGCTGCCAAGAAACGTGGTTTTGGTTCTGTCGTTTCGTGGGTTTCGTTAATAGGTATAATGTTGGGTGTTGCAACTTTGATTGTTGTTATGTCTGTTATGGGCGGATTTCATGATACTTTGTTGTCCAGAATTATTGGTATGAATGGGCATGTTGTAGTTTATCATCAGGCTGGAACGATTTCTGATTTTGATTTTCTGATTGATAAAATGCGTCAAAATAATGTGGTGTCTAAATATGCTACTTCAATTGTGCCAATTGCGGAAGGTCAGGTAATGGCTTCTGCCAAAGGATATAATTCTGGTGCGATGGTTCGTGGTATTCGCATACCTGATTTGATTGCAAAAACAGCAACAGGAACACGCATTTATGGTAAAAGTTTGGATAAAATAAAAGATGGGGAATTAGTTATTGGGGCATCTTTGTCGCGTAGTTTAAGGGTCAGCAAAGGTGATAATGTATCTTTGATTTCCGCTGGTTCTGGAACGGCTACCCCTTTTGGAACGATGCCACGTATTATGTCTTATCCGGTTGTTTCTTCCTTTTTTGTGGGAATGCACGAATATGATTCTGGATATATATTTATGCCATTAGAAACAGCACAAAAATATTTAAATATAAAAAATAGTGTGACACATATAGACTTGTTTTTGACCGATGCAGAACAAAG
>CAMZAC010000056.1 GCA_947304085.1 uncultured Alphaproteobacteria bacterium | reverse complement strand
GCTTCATATAATGCAGCAACACAAATGTAAATCACCAGTGCAGATACAACTGTGAATATGCCAGCAATCAAATCACCAGCAAAATAAAAGAAACATATCAAAGCAACAATCAAAACAACTGTGTATGCAATGTTATTTGCAAGAACTTTACCTAATTTTTCAAGAAATTTCATTTTTCCCCCCCTTTGTTTATAGGTATATTTTAATTATAACATACAAAAAATCAAAAAGCACCATAAAAATTATATGGCGCTTTTTACATAAAAATAAAACAAATTTATAAAATTACTTGGCCACTGATGCGCGCACCATGTGGAATTGGACCAAACGAAGATTCTGGTGTCACATATATGTTGCCCATAATTTTAAAATCACCACAAAAATTTAATTGACCAACATTACGTATAAACATATTCCCACGAATCTTTGTGTTGCAAGGTAATGTATATTTGCGCATATTTTGAATAAATAAATTGCCATCAATTTGAACACCGTTTGATAATATTGCTGTGGAAGGATAATTGTCAACGATGATATCGCCATATAATTTTTGAGTTGTTTTGTTTTTTATAGATGCAGGGACTTTTTTAAAAGATGCATTTGTTATTTGAACATTACTTTGAGAGTTTGCTTTTAAATTTGGTTTGCGTTGAACGACTTTGCGATTGTCGCGGGCATTTAATTCTGCATAGGCTGAATTGTAAAATATAGAGGGTTTGTCTTTTGAAATATCAAGTATTAAACCAGTAAATAACACAATAATAGCAACCAATAATGTCAAATTTACCATACCAACAATATCAATGCTTTTTAACCAATTCCATAGTGTTTTGCAAATACGAACGATAAAACGCCATACCGCTTTACAAAGGTTCCATGGGAACATTACGACTTTTTTAATACATTGTTTAAAGTTATGCATGCGGTTATTGCGTGCAGCTTTTTTCATTTTTAGAGACTTGTCCATTTTATAATCCTTTTGTTATATTGCTGTTATTATAGACAACTTTATGTATTTGTCAATAGTTATTTTAAACTTTTATTTTGTTCGGGTTATAAAACAAAAAACCGGTAAAACCGGTTGTTTTATTTGCTCGATTTAACAGGCTCAACAGGTGTTGTTTCGTTGGAAATCGGTGTTGACATAGCTGGTTCTTCAACTTTTTGTTCTTGTGCAACCAATTCTTGACGTAATTCAGATTGATGTGTTTCAGAAACGCTGGTCTTTGCAACAACCAAAGACAACAATGCGCACAATACGAAAAATATTGTCGCCAACCAAGCAGTCATTTTTGTTAAAAAATTTCCAGCAGCAGAACCGGTCAATACACCACCAAACATAGATGCAGCAGCAGAACCAGACATACCAGAACCCTCTGATTTTTGCAACAAAATTAACCCTGTCATCAAGACTGCAACTATAACTAATAAAACTAATAAGATTGAAAACATATTTTTTCCTTTGTGTCGTTGTTGCGATTGTAGTCGTCAAACCACTAAATTGCAAGAATTTTTAATAAATTATCTGCCGCATCTAAACTGGCAGCTTTTTTTGATGGGCCTTTGCCGTCTGCCGATTTACCCAAAGCTGTCACTGTGACAGTAAATTCCGGGTTGTGTGATGCGCCAGTCGGTTCGTGGTAAGTGTATTTTGGCAATGCCCCAGAATTTGCTTTTTGGACAAGTTCTTGTAATGTGGTCTTGGCATCTTTTGGTGCGATGATTTCGGCAGCAGCCAGTTCTGTCCAAATATCAACAATAACTTTACGGGCAGTTTCAAAACCAGAATCTAAAAATATTGCACCCAATACAGCTTCCATTGCGTTGGCCAAAACGTGGTTTATTTTACCGCTGGTCATATGTCCGTGACGGACGTGCTTGTCTAATCCAAGTTCCAGCGCAACATGTGCCAGTGTTTCAGTTGAAACCAGAAAAGCATGACGGCGTGCCAAACCACCTTCGTTTTCGTCAGGATACATATCGTAAAGCAATGCTGCAACAGATAAACCCAAAACCCGGTCACCAATAAATTCCAGTCTTTCATTATTATGCTCTGAATCAATGCCACTTTGTGTTAAAGCAAGTTCAAGCAAGGTTTTGTCTTTAAAATCGTAATTCAAATTCATCATTTTTTCTTTTCGTTTCCAAATCTGTCCCAGCGCATTTTATTACCCCAATTCCAAAATGCCAACATAGGTGAATAATAGTTATGTGAATACCAGATAAACCAGACGATGCCCAAAATATTATCACGTGGGACATAAGACACAGCAGTTGTTCGACTGTCTGCGCTGTTGTCGCGGTTGTCGCCCATAAAGAAATAATGATTTTCTGGCACAGTAAATATTTCTGTGTTGTCCAAAGGCGCATTATCGCCCATTTCAATAATGCTGTGTTCAACACCGTTTGGTAAAACTTCTGTATATTCTGTTGCTTTATAAACACCGCACTCATACGAATTTCTGTTGCACAAAGAATCAGATTTGTATTCAACTGTGTAATTAAATGGTGCTTGTTTGTTATCTATCCAAATTTTATTACCTTTGATAGACATATTGTCCTTGTAATAACCAACGCTGCGCATAGATTTCGGTAAATTTGCAACAATGTATTGTCGCGGATTTTTACGTTCAACCATTTTATCGTTTATGTACAGACGACCGTTTTTCATTTGAATTGTATCACCAGGTTTTCCAATCAACCTTTTTACATATTCTACTGTTGCATTTGGTTTACGAAACACAATTATATCGCCAACCTCTGGTTCATGTGATGACCAAAAACGACCGTCCCACATGTTCCAAGAGCCAAAAGGAAAAGAATAACGCGAATAACCATAAACCCATTTTTGAACAAAAATATGGTCGCCAACATGTAAAGATGGTATCATAGAACCAGATGGTATGTTAAATGGTTCTAGTAAAAAACTGCGAAACAATATAGCAATTAAACCACCGTAAAATATGGTGTTAAACCATTCGCGAACTGTATTATGATTTTTTGCGGGCATACGTCATCCTTTTTTTAATATGAGTATTTTATACCTTGAAAACAATATGTGCAAGTTTTAATATGTTATGTATGATAAATTTGAATTCGATTATTTTTAACGGTATGGATATTACCAAGATAGATGTTCAAGTTCAACTGTCTGCGGGTTTTGCAAAACCGGAATTTAATATTATTGGTTTGGCAGATAGAGCAGTCAAAGAATCTGCGGAAAGAATACGTAATGCGTTGGCTGCGCTGAATATATCTTTGCCGTCAAAGAAATTGACTGTGAATTTGTCGCCAGCTGATATAGAAAAAACAGGTTCGCATTTTGATTTACCAATTTTATGTGGAATCTTGTGTGCGATGGGTGTTTTGCCCGAAGATAAATTATCGCAATACGTAATTATTGGTGAAATTGGTCTGGACGGTGCGGTTGTTAGAACTGGTGGTATATTGCCAGCCAGCGTTTGGGCGAATAATAATGGACTGGGTATAATTTGTCCTGCGGTTCAAGGGTCGGAAGCACGTTGGGCAGGGCACACAAACATATTGGCACCAAATCATGTTTTGGATTTAATAAATCATTTTCATGGAACCCAGATTTTGCCTTTGCCACAAATGACACATATTGCAGAATCAAAAACAGTAGTTGGCGATTTAGCAGAAGTGCATGGACAACAAGCGGCAAAACGTGCACTGGAAATTGCTGCTGCTGGGGGTCATGCTATGTTGATGGTCGGCCCTCCGGGATCAGGTAAAACAATGTTGGCATCACGTTTGCCGACGATTATGCCAGAAATGACCGCAAATGAAGTTCTGGAAACATCGATAATTTATTCAATTGCTGGTAAATTAGACAATCAATCTTTGATATATAATCGTCCGTTTCGTAGTGTTCATCATACGGCCAGCCCTGTTGCTTTGGCAGGCGGGGGCAGTGATGCAAAACCTGGTGAAATATCTTTGGCACATAACGGTGTTTTGTTTTTGGACGAATTGCCTGAATTTAATCGCGCAACATTGGAAATTTTGCGTCAGCCAATGGAATCTGGCAAAATAGTTATATCGCGTGCAAAACGTAATTCTACATATCCTGCTCATTTTCAGTTGATTGCTGCGATGAATCCATGCCCTTGTGGACATCTGGGAAATGCGGCTTTGTCTTGTTCGCGTGCCCCACGTTGTGCAGAGGCATATCAAAATAAAATCTCGGGCCCATTATTAGACCGAATCGATTTGCATGTTGATGTTGATGCTGTGAATCCGTGGGAAATGAAGAAAAATGATGATGAATCTGTGGAAACCAGCGCGCAAATTCGCGAACGGGTTGTGGCTGCACGTCAAAAACAAATTCAACGCCAAGGTTATGTGAACGCATTGCTGGACGGTGCAGATATGGACAAATATGTTGTTTTAACCGACGAATTGACAGAGTTTTTGAATACGGCAGCCGAAAAAATGGGATTATCTGCACGTGGGTATAATCGTATTAAACGTTTGGCTCGCACAATCGCAGATTTGCGCGGCGATGACAATATTATAATGTCAGATTTAGCCGAGGCGATTTCTTATCGTCCAATCAATCGTGGCAAATACGGTGTGAGTAAATAACAATTCAAATGTAAAGAATACACCTTTTTGAACCAAAAAATACTTGACAAATTATATTTTGAGTATTATATTAGTGCATAATAACAACAAAAAGGATATAAAATATGAAAGCTTATTCTTTTAAGTATGCTTATGAATTGTATGGTGCACTTTGTAATGCATCACCAGCAGAAAGACGAAATATTATTAAAGGCGCAAATTTAAATATAAAAGATAATGATGGTTATACAGCATTGATGCTGGCGGCTATGAATGGTAAAAAAGCTATCGTAAATTCACTTATTAAAGCCAAAGCAGATTTAAATATAAAAGATAATGCTGGTCGTACAGCATTGATGTATGCGGCTGCGAATGGTTACAAAGACATTGTAGATTTGCTGATTAAAGCCGGTGCAGATTTAAATATAAAAGATAATGATGGTCAGACAGCATTGATATGGGCAGCTAAAAAAGGCCGCAAAAATATCGTAGATTCGCTGATTGAAGCCGGTGCAGATTTAAATAT